>NZ_CDRQNY010000016.1:0-54752 GCF_977037065.1 Butyricicoccus sp.
AATACTTGATGTATTACCGTGAAACTTCGGCAGCGCGGACGGAACTCGCGCAAGGAACCGAAGCCAAAGTCAGGACACAAAATTTCCGCAAAGCACCGCAGTCTTAATTGTGCGGTGTTGCCTTAAAAATGGCAGGCGCATGTCCTGCCATTTTTGTCGCGCACGCGCTCCATTTTATGCGCTCCGCGGCGTGATGGGTTCTCTGGGTGCAGAAATCCCTGCGGGATTTTATGGGATGGCGGAAACGCGGTCGCCAGCGGAAGGCGCGGCGGCACGCGCCGCCTGCCTTGTGGGTGCGGTTATGCAAGCAAACCGCGTATTTTATGCCGCGAACGTGGTTCGCGGTTGGCGTGCTCTTCACGCTCCACACGAATTCGCCATCCTCCATTCCGATTCGCTGAGAGCCGCCCACTGCGGTGGGTATCTCGATTTTTCCATTACTTGATTTCCTACCCAAACGCTTTCTTTTCGCCCTTTGTATGCAAACGGCGAAAAATATTATGCGGTGAGAAGAAATTTATCGAAAAATGATAATGCAATTTGCGGCATACTGTTGTATAATAAAGCTATATCGGAAAATCTGGTCGTATGACCCTTGAGAAACGAAAGGATTTCTGCGATGAATAAAGTAAATGCCGTCATGGTTGGCGGCCTGTTTGACGAAAACGGCATTTCCGCTTTTGCGCGTCCGGTGCTGTTCGGCACTGCGGGCGATGCAATGCGGGATGCGCTGCCTGATGCGGTGGAGGCGTGCTTCTTTGCGCACGACGACAGAGAGTCTGCCGTTGCCGGCGCACAGGACATCGCGCTCGATGCCGCAAATCGTTTTGCCTCGCTGGCTGCGCTGCCGGAGAGCGAGCACGTTCTGGTGCTGGCGGCTCCGTTTGCACTGGCCGAGGAGGACGCTCTGTTCCATCTGGCGGAGACGCACCTGAACACCGGTTACGGCGTCAGCGTACTGTCTGCCGAGCAGCAGGGCTTTGATGCGGAAGGTCAGCCTCTGCCGAGAGACAGCCGCTGCTATGCCGCCATGTTCACCTGGGATATGCTGAAAAAGGCACTCGCGAGCGGCGCTGATACGCTCGACGGCCTGGTTGCGGCGGCTGTTGCAGCCGGTGCGCAGAAGGGCATTGCTATCACCAACAAGATTTACGTCATCTGCGACGGCACTGCCGCCTTTATGGCGCAGGTCGAGATGATGCAGCGTGTCAACTACGGCCTGATTAAAAAGGGCGTGCAGATCTTCGATCTGACCAGCACCTACATTGCGCCGGACGCTGATATTGCACCGGGCGCGACCATTCTGCCCGGCTGTCACATCCGTCCCGGCTGCAAGGTCGGCGCGGGCGCGGTCATCGGCCCGAACACCATCCTCGAAAAGGCCGAGATCGGCGCAGGCACCACGGTAAACAATTCGCAGGTTTATGAATCCACCGTCGGCAGCAATACCACGGTCGGTCCGTTTGCCTATATCCGCCCGCAGAGCGTGGTCGGTGACGGCTGCCGCATCGGCGACTTCGTAGAGCTGAAGAAGTCCACCATCGGCAACGGCACAAAGGTTTCGCACCTGACCTATATCGGCGACGCGACCGTCGGCGAGCGCGTCAACTTCGGCTGCGGCACGGTCGTTGTCAACTACGACGGCTATCACAAGTACCGCACCGAGATCGGTGACGACTGCTTCATCGGCTGCAATACCAACCTCGTTTCGCCTGTCAAGCTGGGCGACCGTGCGTTTACGGCTGCCGGTACGACTGTCACCAAGGACGTTCCTGCCGGTGCGCTGAGCGTTGCACGTTCCCGCCAGACCAATCTTGAGGGCTGGAACGACCGCCGCCGCGCCGCACACGAGAAGGACAAGAAGTAAATCCATAAAACGTATATAAATCCACACGGAACAAAAAATATATTTATATGACGGAGGCAAATCAATGATTTCTCACGGAAAAAACATCAAAATTTTCTCCGGCAACTCCCATCCCGCACTGGCGATGCAGATCGCTTCTGCGCTCGGACTGCCGATCGGCAAGGCTGCCATCTCCACCTTCGCTGACGGCGAAATCTCGGTTTCCATTTCGGAATCCGTTCGCGGCTCGGACGTGTTCCTCGTACAGTCCACCTGCGGTCCGGTAAACAACAACCTGATGGAGCTGCTCATCATGATCGACTCCTGCAAGCGTGCATCGGCAGGCCGTATCACGGCTGTAATCCCGTATTTCGGCTACGCTCGTCAGGACCGCAAGAGCAAGGCGCGTGACCCGATCTCCGCAAAGCTGGTCGCAAACCTCATTACTGCTGCAGGCGCTGACCGCGTGCTGACCATGGACCTGCACGCTGCACAGATCCAGGGCTTCTTTGACATTCCGGTGGATAACATGCTCGGTTCTTCCGTTCTGATCCCGTACATTGCGGGCAAGTTCGGCGTCGGCACCGATGATACCGTTATCGTTTCTCCTGATTTGGGTTCGGTTACCCGTGCCCGCAAGTTCACCCAGAAGCTGGATATGCCGCTTGCCATCATCGACAAGCGCCGTCCGAAGGCCAACGTATCCGAAGTTATGAACATCATCGGCAACGTAGAGGGCAAGAAGTGCATTCTGGTTGACGACCTGATCGACACCGCAGGCACGCTCGTGCACGCAGCGGACGCTCTGGTAGAGCGCGGCGGCGCAACCGAGGTTTACGCCTGTGCAAGCCACGGTGTACTGTCCGGTCCGGCGATCGAGCGCATCCAGAACAGCCCGATCAAGGAGCTGACCATCCTCGATACCATCCCGCTGACCAACGACAAGAAGCTGGATAAGATCAACGTTCTGCCGGTTGCACCGGTGTTCACCGAGGCGATCGCGCGTATCTACGAGGAGACGTCCGTATCTACTCTGTTCGATTAAGTTTTTGCATGGAAAAGAGCTGCTGCATGGGTGCAGCGGCTCTTTTTTGTATATATTTTCTGCACCGACCAGCTGGGGGACACGAACTGCCGTAGGCGTGTTCGCCCCTGACGGGGCGGGGAGTTTTTTGCTGAACCTCAGCGGGGGGATTCGCCGTCTGCGGACGGCGGGAGCGTCGCGGCGCCCGCCGCGGGGGCAAAAAGGAAGGACAACCTGCGGTTTTCCTTCCTCTTTGAACTCCTACCTTTCCCTTGCTTCCTAATCTGGCGCAGATTTCCTATATGTGACCGCTTCGAAAAGGAGTACGGCAGAGGATTTTTTCTTCCGTATCTTTCTCAACCTGTTCGCAGTGTCAGATACATTACTGCTACACATACGGACTACTCTGCGCAAGCGCGGCACTGTCATGCCGCGCCCTGCGGAGATGAAACCACATGTGTAGCAGTACGGTATCTGACGCTGCGAATATGTCTCGGCATGGGAGCACACTGTGCTCCCCTACGATAGAAAAAAATCCTCTGCCGTTTCCTATTTCGCAGCGGTCACATGACGGCAATCTGCGCCAGGCTATCCAAGGGAAAGGGGAGATTCACAAGAGGGTGGAAACCGCAGGTGTCTACCCTCTTGTGCGCCTGCGCGGCGTCAGCGCACTCCCCCGCCGCGGGGCGCGGCATGCTCCCGCCGCAGCGGCGGCGCACTCCTCGCTGAATCCGGCGGAACCAATCAACGGCTTGCAGCAATGATAGAAAGAGGTAATCCATGAAACTATTAGTCATCGGCGATGTGGTCGGTGAGGCGGGTATCGACGCGCTTCACGGCCTGCTCCGCCGCATCAAGCGCGACACCGGCGCAGATTTCGTCATCGTAAACGGCGAAAATGCAGCCGGAAACGGCGTTCTCCCGCGTCAGGCGGATGACATTTTTGCCGCCGGCGCGGACGTGATCACGCTCGGCAACCATGTGTTCGGCAAGCAGCAGATCGTGCCGTATCTGGACAGCCGTTCGGATATTCTCCGTCCGGCCAATCTTGCGCCGCAAAGCCCCGGCCGGGGCTGGGGCATTTATGACGGCCCGCAGGGCATGCGCCTGCTCGTCATGAACCTGATCGGCCGCTGCGACATGAAATTCGGCCCGGATAATCCGTTCCTGTGTGCAGACCGCATCCTCAAGGAAAACGAGGGCATGTACGACGTGGCGCTTGCCGAAATCCACGCGAACGCCACGAGCGAAAAGCTGGCCATGGGCTATTACCTCGATGGCCGCGCGGCGGCTGTCTGGGGCACGCACACCCATGTGCAGACCGCGGATGAGCGCGTCAATCCCAAGGGCACCGGCTACATCACGGACATCGGCATGACCGGCCCGATCGTGTCCGTGCTCGGCGTGCGCGTGGAGCAGTCCATCGCCATGTTTCGCGGTGACCTGACCGAGTATTTCAAGACAGCCGAGGGCGACTGTGCAGTTTCCGGTGCGCTGTTCGATATTACAAGAAACGGAAAATGCAATTCCGTCACCCGCGTGTGGGAGCGCTGGAATGTGAGATAAAGTGTACGCAGATGCACAGTATCGCGCTTTTGATACACGATTGCGCATTATGAAACGGATTTTGCCATTCGGAAACGTTTTCGTAAAAAACTCCTATCGGCGGACAAGTGCCCGTGTCAGGAAAACAGTGAGAAATCCCTCAGGTTTTGTACATTTTGCAAGAACTTGCAATCAAACTTGCAAAAAAGCAAAATCACAGTTGACGAGAGGGTGGGTTTTGCGGTATGCTATAATCGAAAGACAATGGGGCAAGGGTTAAGAAATTTAACCGGCCCGTTTAGCATACCGTGGCGAGGGACTCCGCGGTGCTTAAGGAGGAAATGATACAGATGAACTCATTGCTCACCAAATTCACCTTTACCGATGAATTGACCGATGTCATCGAGAACTGCAAGGGCGTATTTGTTCCCACCAGCAAGGCGGAACTGTACGACATGGTATTCGGTCCGGAACATGCCGACGTGTACGACGTTGTATTCGACGTACCGGGCAAGGGCCAGATCAAGGAAGCTGACGTTGTACGCTGCAAGAACGGCGCATCCGTCAACTTTGCAGAGGATTACATGCGCCGCCGCGAGCCGGACTGCATGCGCATCGCAGACGACAAGCCGACCGACAAGAAGCGCTTTGCGGATGTGTACGGCTACAAGTTCGACAAGCTGCGCCGCGAGACCATGGACTGGTTCAAGACGCAGGAGCTGATCCTCATGCCGTTTAATTCCGGCGGCAACCAGTACGGCTACGGCTCCATGCTCGTATGCCCGAAGCAGTGCGCGTTCTTCGCATTTGCGCTGGCACATCTGCAGGGCTTTGTAAGCGCAGAGGAGACCGAGGGCTACAAGCCGCGTGCGATCATCTATGTTGCACCTCCGTTCCGTCACACCCACTTCGACGGCAAGCAGGTCGTTGTCCACAACCGCCTGGATGACTGCCACGAGGTATTCTCCTATAACCTGTATCCGGGCCCGTCTGCCAAGAAGGGTGTTTACTCCGTACTGCTCGACATTGGCGAGCAGGAGGGCTGGACCACCTGCCATACTTCCGCAGGCCGTCTGATCACCCCGTACGAGAACGAGCTTGTCATCATGCACGAGGGCGCTTCCGGCGGCGGCAAGAGCGAAATGCTGCAGGATATCGCCCGCGAGCCGGACGGCGAGGTGCTGCTCTCTACCAACACGGTAACGGGCGAAAAGACCTACCTGCATATCAGCTCCACCTGCAAGATCGAGCCGGTGTGCGACGATATGGCTACCTGCTATCCGGGTGTGCAGAACAACTCCGGCAAGCTGGTTCTGGTCGATGGCGAGGACGGCTGGTTCCTCCGTATGGACGGCGTAACCCACTACGGCTGCGATCCGGTTTACGAGCGCATCTGCACCGAGCCGAAGGAGCCGCTGTGCTTCTTCAACATGGAAGGCCATCCGGGTGCAACCCTGCTGATCTGGGAGCACACGCTGGATTCCAACGGCAAGCCGTGCTCCAATCCGCGTGCGATCGTGCCGCGCTGGGATGTTCCGAACATCGTCAAGGAGCCGGTAGAAGTAGACGTACGCTCTTTCGGCGTTCGTATGCCTCCCTCCACTCGTGACAACCCGAACTACGGCATCATGGGTATGCTGCATATCATTCCGCCGGCACTGGCATGGCTGTGGCGTCTGATCGCGCCGCGCGGCTTCAATAACCCGTCTATCGTAACCGGCAACGAGCTGAAGAGCGAGGGCGTTGGTTCCTACTGGCCGTTTGCAACCGGCAAGCGCGTAAAGCAGGCCAACCTGCTGCTGCGTCAGATCGTGGACAGCCCGAATACCCGCTACGTCCTGATCCCGAACCAGCACATCGGCGTTTACAAGGTCGGCTTTGCAGCTGAGTGGATCTCCCGTGAGTATCTGGCACGCCACGGCGGCGCGAAGATCCGCCGCGAGCACCTCGAGCCGGCACGCTGCCCGCTGCTCGGCTACGCGATGAAGGATCTGACCATCGACGGCCAGAAGATCCGTTCCAAGTTCCTGCGCGTTGATACGCAGGACCGCGTTGGCACCGACGGCTACGACGCAGGCGCGAAGATCCTGACCGACTTCTTCCGCAAGGAGCTGGCGAAGTTCGATACGCCGGAGCTCGATCCGATGGGCAAGCAGATCATCGATTGCTTCATGAACGGCGGCACGCTGGCGGACTTCGAGAAGATCACGCCGACCGGCCTCTGATAAAACGTAAAAGAAAATCACCGAAACAAATCGTTTCGGTGATTTTTTCGTTTTCGGCACGGAATAGACGGGGAACATGAACCGCCTGCGCGGTTTGTGCGCCCCGTGTAAAATTTACCGCAGAATAGTTAGCGACTCTCGATTTGCAGAACGGTCAGCAAGTCACCTTCCACGGTGAATTTTACCTCAAATCCCGCAAACGGGAACCCGTACACGCGGCCTGCCTCGTGCTGATAGCCCGGTCTCGGATCTTGTGCGAGCACGTTCAGCAGGGTTTGACGGCGTTCCTGCGGCAGCTTTTCGAGCAGGCTTGCCGGACATTCCACGCGCACAGCATCGGTCGTGAGCGCAAAGCCGCCGAGCGCCTCCGGATGCGAATCCGTGTACGCAAGGTACGGCTTGATGTCGAAAATCGGTGTGCCGTCCATCAGGTCTGCGCCCGAGATATGCAGCACCGGGCCGTCCGGGGTGTTGGGCTCCACGCGGTCAAGCCGCACCGAGGACAGTCCGATCTCGTTCGGCCGGAACGGCGAGCGTGTCGCAAACACGCCGATGCGCTTGTTGCCGCCCAGTTTGGGCGGGCGCACAGTCGGGGACCAGCCCTCGCGCACGGCTGCCGAAAACTGCCAGATCAGCCACAGGTGCGAGAAGCCCTCTATGCCGCGCAGCGCATCCGCGTTGCGGTATTCCGGCTCGAATACAATGCGCGCCGGTACGTCCGCCAGCCCGCTCTGCCGCGGAATGCCGAATTTGGTGGGGAAATCGCTGCGTATCCGCGCAATAATGTGCATTTCTACCGTCTGTGACATAAGAATTCTCCTTTTGGGTGATATATTCAGTATAGCACAGGAACTGTCAGGTGCAAAGCGGTGTTTTACAGATTGTTAATGCTTTTTCCTCAAAAACGCGCTATAATAGAATGAGATTAAACTGGGAAAGCAGGGGAGAACTATGCCCAAGAAGATATTGATCGTAGAGGACGAGGCCAACATCCGTGAGCTGCTGCGCCTGTATCTGGAGCGCGAAGGCTACACGGTGCTCGAGGCGGAAAACGGCGTGGAGGGCATCAAAAAGTGGAAGTCCGACAAGCCGGACATGCTGCTGCTCGATGTGATGATGCCGGTGATGGACGGCTGGGCGGTCTGCAGGGAGATCCGCGCGGAGAGCGATGTGCCGATCATCATGCTGACGGCGAAAGGCGAGACCGCGGACCGCGTTTCCGGTCTGGAGATGGGCGCGGATGACTACATCGTCAAGCCGCTCGAAATGCCGGAGGTCATCGCGCGCGTGCGCGCGGTGTTCCGCCGCATGGCGCCGGATGATGCGCCTGAGAAGCTGTCGTTCGACAATCTGGTGATCGACAAGCAGGCGTACGATCTGGTCATCAAGGGCAAGCGCGTAGATGCGCCGCCGAAGGAAATTGAATTGCTGTACTTCCTCGCGTCCAGTCCGAACCGCGTGTTCACCCGCGCACAGCTGCTCGACGATGTATGGGGCTTTGACTATTTCGGCGACACGAGAACGGTTGACGTACACGTCAAGCGCCTGCGCGAAAAGCTGGAGGGCGTTTCGGACAAGTGGGAGCTGAAAACCGTATGGGGTGTCGGCTACAAGTTTGAGACCAAGGAGTAAGCCATGGGCAGACGCAGTTTTTTCTTCAAGGACTATGTGGCCCATCTGATTTTGATCGTGTGCGCGTTTGCGCTGGCCGGCGTGGTATTCTGCTACCAGATGAGCAGCTACGCGCTGCACGCCAAGCAGACCGAGCTGCGCACGACCGTGCAGAACCTTGCCGAGCAGAGCAAGCTGCTCGAGGGCACGGACTCCGACGTGATCCGTCAGATTTACATGCTCTCCATCGCGCGCGTGGCCAAGGAGGATGAGCTGACCGTGCTCATCACGGACGCGGACGGCAACATTGAAATGGGTGCCAAGCCGGACGGCACGACCTACATGCTGCCCGGCTATCATATCTCAGCCGAAGTGGTTGCGGAGATGCACAAAAACGGCAGTTATGCGTCTGTCGGGTCGCTCGGCGTGCTGAGTGAGTCCTCGTTTTACACGGTGGGCACCTGTGTCAAGGATGATAACGGCGATGCGGATTTGATGATCTTCGTCTCCACGCAGGACCCGAATTCGGCAGGCGTGGTGCGCCACTCGACGCAGACGCTCGTGCTCATCCTGCTGGTGACGCTGGTCGTTATGCTGGTGATTTCGTTCATGATCTCTCAGCACGTCACGCGTCCGCTCAAGACGATTGCCGCCGCCGCCAAGGAATTTGCGGGCGGCAACTTCGATGTGCGCGTGCCCGAGGACAACCGCTGCTACGAGATTGACGAGCTGGCGGTCTCGTTCAACAACATGGCGCGTGACCTTGACCAGCTCGAGGAGCTGACCCGCGGCTTTATTTCCAACGTCAGCCACGAGTTCAAGACCCCGATGACGACCATCGGCGGCTTTGTGGACGGCATGATCGACGGCACGATTCCGCTCGACCAGCGCGACAAGTACCTGAAGATCATCGCGGAGGAGACCAAACGCCTGTCCCGCATGGTAAACCGCATGCTGGATGCCGCAAAAATTCAGTCCGGCGAGCTGATCCTCAGTCCGGCGCCGTTCGACTTTACCGAAATGACGGCGCAGATCCTGCTCTCGTTCGAGCAGAAGATTGAGAAAAAGAAGCTGGATGTACAGTGTGAGCTGGACGAGCGCCTCACCGTCATGGGCGACCGCGACCATCTGTACCGCGCGGTGTACAACCTGACCGATAACGCGGTAAAGTTCATCGAGGACGGCGGTACGCTTAAGCTGAAGGTCCATCAGGAGGGACAGCTGTGCGTGTTCGCCATCAGCAACACCGGCATTGGCATCTCAGCGGAGGATCTGCCGCATGTGTTCGACCGCTTCTACAAGACCGACCGTTCGCGCTCGATGGATAAGACCGGCGCGGGTCTCGGCCTGTATATTGTGAAGAACATCATCAACCTGCACGGCGGTGAGATCTCCGTCCGCTCGGGCGGCGGCGAAACCGAGTTTGAGTTCACCCTGCCGCTTGCACCGGAGCAGAACCGACAGAATAACACCTGATTTCCAAACTCTCACAGACCAAAATGGTCTGTGGGAGTTTTTGCGAATTGTGTACCTGCTACACGGAACCTTGACATAGTGTTCAAAAAATATTCATATTGTTTTCAACAAACTGCCACATTGAGAAACTATGATAGAAGCATCAACAGAGGGAACGGAATGTTCCCCCGAATAACAACAGGAGGTCAGTATCATGGACGACTTCAACATGAACAACAAAACACCGCTGAACAGCAGCGATCAGAATAACGAGCAGCCGGCCGCTGAAACCCGGAACACCGCACCGCAGAGCGAGCAGCCCGCACAGGCTCCGCAGAGCGAACAGCCGATGCAGCAGCCGCAGGCGGAGCAGTTCGCACAGGCTCCGCAGAGCGAGCAGCCGATGCAGCAGCCGCAGGCAGAGCAGCCCGCACAGGCTCCGCAGAACGACCAGCCGATGCAGCAGCCGCAGGCGGAACAGCCTGCACAGGCACCGCAGAGCGAACAGCCGCAGACAGAAGAGCCGCGCACGCCGTTCCAGACGCCGGTGCAGCATCCGGAGTTCCGTCAGGCGCAGCAGCAGACCGGCTTCGGCGAGGTTCCGCCGATGAGTCAGAAGCCGCACACCCCGAAGAATAAAAAGCACAGCAGAGGCTTAGCGCTCGGTCTGTGCGGCGTAGCGGCAGCGTGCCTGCTGTTTGCAGGCGGCGCAGTTGTCGGCAATATGGCGTTCGGCGGCAATGCAAACAGCGATTCCGGCGCTTCGGCATCGACCTCGGATTCCGCGCCGACGCTGCAGATCAACAGCAAGCCGGAGTCGGATTCGAGCAATTCCTCGGACAACTACGACACCGCGGACGGCATGGCCGGTGAGGATATCTACAAAAAGGTCAATCCATCGGTCGTTTCGGTTATTTCCACCACCTCTGAGGGCACGGGCAGCGGCTCGGGCGTCATCATGAGCAAGGACGGCTACATCATCACCAACAACCATGTTGTGGACGGCGCGCAGTCGGTTTCCGTACAGCTGAGCGACGGCACCTCTCTTGATGCTGATATCATCGGCACGGATGAGCAGACCGACCTTGCGGTCATCAAGGTAACGCCGACAAGCGATCTGACCGCCGCAGAGTTCGGTGACTCGGATGAGCTGGAGCCGGGCGAGTATGCCTACGCGATCGGTTCTCCCGGCGGCGTGCAGTTTGCGAACACCATCACCGGCGGCCGTATTTCCGCCATCAACCGCGATCTGACCGTCAATGACCGTGTTATGACGCTGATTCAGACCGATGCTTCCATCAACAACGGCAACTCTGGCGGCGCACTCATCAACAAGTACGGTCAGGTGGTCGGCATCACGTCCGCTAAGCTGTCCGGCAATGCGTTCGGCAGCGCCACCGTTGAGGGCATGGGCTTCGCCATCCCGATCAACACCGCCAAGGATATTGTTGATGAGCTGATCCAGAACGGTTACGTTTCCGGTCGTCCGTCCATCGGCATCACCGGCCAGAACGTCGAGTCCGCGGACGGCAAGGTGTCCGGCGTGCAGGTATATTCCATTGATTCCCGCGCAAAGGCAGCCAGTGAGGGTCTGCAGGTCGGCGATGTCATCACCGCTGTTGACGGTACCCCGACCCCGGACATGGATAAGGTAAACGAACTCAAGCAGGATAAGAAGGCCGGCGACAAGCTGACGCTGAGCGTATACCGCATTTCGACCGGCAAGACGCTCAATATCACTATCACGCTGACCGATTCGCACGACCTCGAGGGCGATGACCCGAATGCCCAGACCCAGCAGCGCCAGAGCAGCCAGAGCGATAATTCGCAGCAGAATGACGGCTACGGCAGCTATCGGTTCTCCAGTCCGTTTGGTTCGTTCGGCTGGTAATAAATAATTGAGAATTGAAAATGGAGAATGGAGAATTGATGTAACGGTCAGCCATTCTCCATTTTTTCATTTCGAGAAATATAATAGAGCGGTTTTCCGTAGGGTGCGACAAGGTGAATTGCGGCAACGCCGCAAGAGAAGGTGCTCTGGGGTACGACCTCGGCGCACCGCATCTAACGATTGGCACAATCTATCTCGTAGGGGAGCACAGTGTGCTCCCACGCAACGTAAAATCGAACGTGTTGCGGGCGCACAATGTGCGCCCCTACGGTATACCATGTGCAGATGGTTTACACGGTGCGCCGAGGTCGGCGCACCCTACGGTAGAGCGTATGCAATACCCAAAACATTCCGAAACAACGGAAATGATTCCACAATAGCAACAAAACGCAGACCTATGATTTTAAGGTCTGCGTTTTGTTTTATTTAGATGCAGAAATGAAAAATGAAATCATTCTCCATTCTCCATTTTCAATTACTTGCCATACTGCTCTGCCAGCTGCTGGCTGATAAACTGTCTTGCGGTACGCGGCGAACGTCCGTTACGGCGCAGCGCGAAGCGCTCTGCAAGCAGGTGCAGCTCGTCCGTATCAAGGTTCAGGTCGTTCTCCTTGGCCAGCTGCTCGACGATGTACAGGTACTCGTCCTTATCCGGCACGGAGAAGGTGATCTCCAGACCGAAACGGTCGGACAGCGAGGTAACGGTCTCGAGGGTATCACGCACGCGCACCTCATCGCCCTGACGGTCGGCCATGCTCTCGCGGATGAGATGACGGCGGTTGGATGTTGCGTAAATGACCAGATTGGACGGCTTTCCGGCCAGACCGCCCTCGATAAACGCCTTGAGCGCGGCAAAGTTGTCGTCCTCGCTGCTGAAGGTCAGGTCATCGAGGAACACGATGAAGCGGAACGGCGAACGCAGGGTCTGCTCGAACAGCTTGGGGAAATTCGTGATCTGCCGCGGAGACATCTCGATGATCTTCAGGCCGCGGTCGGCGTACTCGTTGGCAACCGCCTTGACGGTCGAGGACTTGCCGGTGCCCTTGTCGCCGTAGAGCAGGATGTTGTTGGCGTCGCGTCCGTCGAGGAAGGCAAGCGTGTTCCTGAGGATTTTCTGCTTCTGCATCTCGTAGCCGGGCAGGTCGTGCAGACGGATGGCGTCCGGATGTACGATCGGGGTCGCTGAGCCGTCGTCCTGCATGGCAAACGCAGAGGACTGTGCGAAGAAGCCGTAGCCCTCCTCGCGGTAGTAATCGGCAAGAGCCGCACCGGTGGAGAACGGAAGCGAGTCCGCGGCCTCGAAGTCCGGCAGATCCTCGAGGGCAGGCTCGTAGAACTTGTCCGCTGCTGCGGACTTGAAGGCTTCGCCGTCGAGCGCGAGCAGAGCATTCAGCACGTCCAGATCGTGGGTTGCGGCGTTGAGCACAGCCGCTTCCGGTGCGTTGATGGTATCGGTCAGGGTGTTGGTGTCAAAGTGCACGGCATCGAGCACTGCCTGCGCGATATCGCCGCAGGAGAAGCGGGTCGCGCACAGTGCGCCGTAGCGGTCGGCAAAGTCGGCGGCTGTGCTGTCGAGCGCGGTCAGCGTGTCGCCGTAGGCGCGCACCAGCGGATGGGAAAGCAGTCCGCGCAGCACGGAAAGCGCGCGCAGACGCAGGGAAAGGGCGGAAAGCTCCATTGTTTTCAACTCCAGTCGGGATTGTAGTTTATAACCTAATCAGCATAGCACACTTTTTCGCTCATTTCAACATAGTATGAGGGGAGAAACCCTGCGTTTCTCAGAACTGGGAGGGAGGAGTGCCTTTATGGGCGGTTATGCGCTGTTGATCTGCCGCAGTCAGACCGAGGCCATCGGCCTGCGGCGGCATTTGGCGCGGTTGGGTGTACCGGGAGAGGTCGCGCGCCCGCCGCGTCACGAACGAACCGAATCCTGCGGATGGGCGGTGCGCGTGAGCGCGCAGCAGGCGGACTGGGCTGTGCATCGGCTGCGTCAGCTTGGTGTGCCGCCGTGCCGCGTGCTGCGGGAGGACTGACATGATCTATCTGGATAATGCTGCCACCACCTTGTATAAGCCGCGGGCGGTCGAGCAGGCGGTTCGCCGTGCGATGTACGGCGCGGCAGGCTATGCACGAGGCAGCTACGCGGCAGCCAGTCGAGCGGGAGAGCTGGTGTACGCCTGCCGGGAGCAGGCAGCGGCGCTGTTCGGCGTGGGCGAGCCGGAGCGAGTCATTTTCACGCTGAATGCCACGCATGCGCTGAATATTGCGATAAATGCTCTGGTTGCGCCGGATTCCCGCGTCATTGTGAGCGGTTACGAGCACAATGCGGTCATGCGGCCGCTGACGGCTCGAAATATCGAGCCGACCGTGCTGGATACGCCGCTGTGGGACGGCACGGCTATGGTTTCTGCGCTGAAACAGGCGCTTGTGCAGGGTGCCGACCTGATGATACTCAGCCACGTTTCCAACGTGTTCGGCAGCATTGCGCCGCTGGACGAAATCGCGGAATTGCTGACGGAAAAAGGCGTGCCGCTCATCCTGGATGCGTCGCAGTCGGCGGGCGTGGCGGAGATTGACGTAAAGCGCTATCCGTGTCTTGCGGCGGTGTGCATGCCCGGACACAAGGCGCTGTACGGACCGATGGGCACGGGCATTCTGCTGGCGCTCGACGACCGGATTGCCGCGAAGCCGCTGCTGACCGGAGGAACGGGCAGTCTGTCCGAGGAGATGCGCCAGCCGGATTTTCTGCCGGATGCGCTCGAGAGCGGCACGCCGAACGTGCCCGGCATCGCGGGACTCGCGGCGGGCATCGCCTTTGTCCGGGCGGTCACGCCGGCGCACATTGCCGGGCAGGAGAGACGGCTGGTGCATGAGCTGGCCCGTGCGCTCTCCCGCGAAAGCAAAATCGAGTGCTTTGCCGGAAAGGAGCAGACCGGCGTGCTGTCTTTCCGCGTTCCCGGCACGCCGAGTGAGGTGCTCGCGGATATGCTCTCGGACGAGGGGGTGTGCACTCGGGCGGGGCTGCACTGTGCGCCGCTCGCGCACCGGACGGCGGGCACGGAGGACACCGGAACCGTGCGGCTGTCCCTGTCGTTCTACTCGACGGCGCGGCAGCTGGAGCAGGCCGCAGACAAAGTTTGCAGATTGGTAAAAAAACTGTGAACACGCTATACAGAAAGCCGGATTTGTGGTAGTATAAATAAGGTAAAACATGGCTTTCTGTAAAGGTAACAGACTGCGGCTTGTCGAAAAGAAGTCTGTGCTTTACCGATTTGTTTTTTCTTCGCGCGTCAGCGCGCATAAAATAGAATTTGCTCAGCAAATTCATAAAAAACGGGAGCATGTATCTCGTTTTTTATACACTGAGAGGGAGAAAGTTTCCGAATGGGAACTTTCGGACGACTTTGGAACGGCCCACGGTCCGTTCCTGTTGTCGGCCAAACCGTGGTTTGGCGACAGCCAAAAAATGAGGAACAAGTTAGGATAGGTGACAAAATGGGAGCGCTGCAAAATGTATTCTCACCGAATTTATCATGGCGGACCATGATAAGTTCGTTTTTCAGTGCGTTTGATCAATTCCGCACAATGACGCCGATCGACGTGGTGGATATCCTCGTCGTGGCGTATATCATTTACCGTGTTATGAAGCTGCTGAAGGATACCAGCGCCGCACGACTGGCCAAGGGTATTCTTATTCTGGTGCTTATCATGCTGTTCGCCAGCTTCCTGCATCTGACCATGATCTCGTGGCTGCTGCGCAACGCGCTCAGCGTCGGCGTATTCGCCGTTGTGGTCATTTTTCAGCCGGAGCTGCGCCGTCTGCTCGAGCAGATCGGCAAGGGCAACCTCAGCCGCATGCTGATTCCGGATACCGACCCGGATGTGGTAGAGAGCATGATCGTTGCAACCGTTTCCGCGTGCGCGGATATGTCCAGGACCAAGACCGGCGCGCTCATCGTGTTCGAGCGCAAGGAGCGTCTCGGTGAGATCATCGCCACCGGCACGAGAGTGGACGCGGCACCGTCTGCCGAGCTGATCAAGAACATTTTCTTCAAGAACAGCCCGCTGCATGACGGCGCCATGATCGTCCGTGCCGGACGGGTGTGCGCTGCAGGCTGCGTGCTGCCGCTTTCCGGCAATCAGGGTCTGTCGCGCGACCTCGGCACGCGCCACCGCGCGGCTGTCGGCATGAGCGAGACCGCGGACAGCGTGCTCGTTGTCGTCTCCGAGGAGACCGGCGCGATCTCTGTCGCCATCGGCGGCATGCTCAAGCGCCATCTGTCGCCCGAGATTCTGCAGAAGATGCTCGAGAGCGAGCTGCTCGGCGATGAACTCAGAAGCAAAAACGAAAAAAGCCGTATTGCCGCCATCCGCGACAAGTGGAAGGGAGGCGCCGGCAAGTGAAGAAGAATTTTCTGAAAAAGCAGGATTTTCTGCTGAAGATCCTGTCGCTGGCGCTGTCTATCGTTCTGTGGGCAGTTGTTATGGATATCGACAATCCGGAGCGCAACATGCGCTTTGACGATGTGCCGGTGCGCATCATCGGTGCGTCTCAGCTGAAAGCAGCGACCGGTCTGGAACTCATCGAGGGCGAGGACACAACAGTCACCGTCAGTCTGCGCGGTCAGAGCAAGAGCGTCGGCGAGGTCCGCGTCAGTCAGATCACCGCAACGGTGGATATCTCGGGTCTGACCGAGGCGAATGAATATGATCTTCCGGTCACCGTGTCGGTCAGCAAGTCCGGCATTGAGACCAACTACGTCAACCCCGGCAAGGTGCACGTCCGCGTGGACCGCGTGGAGAGCAAGGATGTTCCGGTCGAGGTCAATGTGACCGGCACACCGGGCGACGGCTACCGCGCAGGCAAGCCGACCACGGCAACCAAGAAGGTCACCGTTTCCGGTCCGGCAACCGATCTGGCGCAGGTGTCCAAGGCGGTTGCAGCCGTGGATGTTACCGGCCGCAATTCCTCGCTGACCGACTACGAATGCAGGGTAACCCTGTATGATCAGGACGGTGCGGCGTTCACCTCGAACTATATCACCAGCCAGACCGAAAAAATCAAGGTTTCGGTTCCGATCTACCGCGTCAACAACATTCCGCTGACCGTCACCCTCAAGGACGGCGGCAGCCTGACGCAGAATCAGGTGCAGTGTGTCATCGACCCGGAGAACGTAGAGGTTATCGCGAGCGATCAGGCGGTGCTGAGCGACATCAAGGAGATCAACCTCGGTGAGATCGACCTCGGCAGCGTCCACACGGGCACGCCGATCTCCATGTCCATCAAGGATAAGCTGCCGAGCGGCGTTTCGCTCGTCAGTGGTCAGCCGGAAATGGCAAACGTCATCATCTCGGTGGACGGTATTGCGACCCGCAAGGTTCAGGTCTCCAAGTTCGCGTGGAACGACACCGCGCAGGAGAATACGCCGTACAAGGTCGCTATCCTCACCAAGTCGGTCGAGATGGAGCTGCGCGGCAGTGAAAGCCAACTGCAGAAGGTCGATGTGAATAACCTGTCCATCGGTCTGACCTACGATTCGGTATCGCTCGGCGTCGGCAGGCACAAGGTCAAGGGCGTAGCTACGACCGTCGGTCTGCCGAGCGGCGTAACGCTCGTCGAGGAGGATATCGAGGTCGAGATTGAGATCACCGACCCGCATGTGTCGGATGAGACGATCACCTCGGATAAGACAGACAGCACAGACGATACGGACAGCACGGTCGCAGAGCCGACCGCGCACCGTACAAGGAAGGGCGGTGGCAGCCAGTGAGCCTGATGGTAATCGGCATCCGTCTGCCGTTTGATCTGCCGGAGCAGGCCGCCATTGCGGAGGCACGCCGGCTGACCGGTCTGACGGCAAACGACATACAAGCGGCGGTCTGCCGCGTCAGCATTGACGCGCGGCGCGGACAGATCAGCCGGGTATATTCGGTGCGCCTGGACGCGCCGTTCGACGAAAAGGCATTTGCGGAAAAACTGCAAATGCCCTTCGTGCGTTATAAACCCAATACGAAAATCGTCATTCCGCACGGCGAAAAGCGGCTCGAGCACCGTCCGGTGGTGGTCGGTCTCGGTCCTGCGGGACTGTTCGCCGCCTATGTGCTGGCAAAGCACGGCTACCGTCCGCTCGTGCTCGAGCGCGGCGGAGATCTGGACGAGCGCGACAAGGTCGTGGATGCGTTCTGGAAGAGCGGTGCGCTCGATACCGACTGCAATATCCAATTCGGTGAAGGCGGCGCCGGTGCCTACTCGGACGGCAAGCTGACCACGCGCATCGGTGATCCGCTGTGCGACAATGTGCTGGAAATCCTTGCCGCGCACGGTGCTCCGGCGGATATCGTCAAAAAGGCGAAGCCGCACGTCGGCACGGATATCCTCAAGGATGTCGTTCGTGAAATGCGCCGCGAGATCATCAAAAACGGCGGTGAAGTGCGCTTCCGCACGCCGCTGACCGGCGTTTCGGTCAAAAACGGTGCGCTCTGCGCCGTTCAGGCGGACGGGCAGGACATCGCCTGCGAGCGGGCGGTGCTGGCCATCGGTCACTCGGCGCGCGACACCTTTGCCGCGCTGCACGGAAACGGCGTGTACTTTGAGCCGAAGGCGTTCTCGGTGGGCGTGCGCATCGAGCACCTGCAGACCGAGATCGACCGCGTTCTGTACGGAAAGGCGGCGGGACATCCCATGCTGCCGCCTGCGGAGTACAATCTCTCGCGCAGAGCCGACGGACGCGCGTGCTATTCCTTCTGCATGTGCCCGGGCGGTGTGGTCGTTGCGGCACAGAGCGAGGAGAACACAGTCGTTACCAACGGCATGAGCTATCATGCGCGCGACGGCAAAAACGCCAACGCGGCGCTTGCCGTGTCGGTTGACCCGAAGGACTACGACGACGGCACGCCGTTCGGCGGCGTGGCGCTGCAGCGCCGGATCGAGCACGCGGCGTACGCGCAGACCGGCTCGTACCGTGCGCCGTGCCAGAAGGTCGGGGATTTTCTGAACGGCAAGCCGACCCGAAAACTCGGTGCGGTCAAGCCCAGCTATCCCATCGGCGTGGAGTTTGGAGAGGCGGCAGCCTGCCTGCCGGACTTCGCGCAGACCATGCTGCGGGACAGCCTGCCGTATTTCGGCCGTAAAATCCGCGGCTACGACACAGCGGACGCGCTGCTGACCGGTCCGGAAACGCGGACCTCGTCTCCGGTGCGTATGACGCGCGGCGAGGACCTGTTCGGACTCGGCTGCAGCGGCATCATTCCGTGCGGCGAAGGCGCCGGATACGCCGGAGGCATCATGTCTGCCGCCGTGGACGGAATCAGAGCGGCATTTCGGATTATGGAAGAGTTTGCAGATTGAAAATGGAAAATGGAGAATGAATGTGCTTTGTGCATGACCATAATTTTCAATTCTCCATTCTCAATTCCCCATTACTGCAACTGGTTTTGAATAATAGAGAGGAAGATTTCAACGTGACCCAACAGGGAACCATCAAAAAGCTGCTGCCGAACGGCCTGGCAGAGGTCGAGGTAACGCGCCGCTCGGCGTGCGGCCATGACTGTGCCAAGTGCGGCGGCTGCGGCGGTCTGGAAACCCAGACGCTTTATGTTACCGCACGCAATCACGCGCATGCGTCCGTCGGCGACCGCGTGCTGCTCGAGGGCGAGACCAGGCAGGTGCTCGGCTTTGCCGTGCTCGTGTATCTGCTGCCGCTCGTGCTGTTTTTTGTCGGCTACGGCGTCGGCGCAGGAATGAAACTTGGCGGCGGACTGTCCGCGCTCATCGGCGGCGTGCTGTTCGTCGTCGGCATTCTGGCGGCGATGTGGTACAGCCATAAGCTGAAGCTCAGAAATGAAGCGCCGTTTGCCATCACCGAGCGGCTTTGATGCGGAATAGAGTCGGCGAAACCGTGGTTTCACGACAGGCAGTTTTAATTTTTTATGAATTTTCGCCAATTTTCCGCGTTCGCCCTTGTCAGATACGCAAAAGTTCGGTAAAATAGATTGAATACGAAAGTCCGTGCACACCGCACGGCGGGAAAGGGCTATGCGATGTTTGGCTTTATCCGTCCGGTGAAGGCCGAGCTGCGGGTGAAGGAGGCTGACCGTTTTCAGCAGGTTTACTGCGGCTTATGCCACGCGATCCGCGCAGAATACGGCAGATTTTACACCTTGTTTTTAAGCTACGATATGACGTTTTTTGCACTTGTTGCAGGAAGTGAGGAGGCGGAGACTGCTCCGCCGTGCAGAAAACGATGCGACGCTTCTCCGTTTCGGCGGAAAAGCTGCGCCGAGACAGACGATGCACTTCGTCTGGCGGCGGACGCGAGCATCCTGCTGACCTATCACAAGTTTCAGGATGACCTGGCGGACGAAAAAGGCGCGAAACGCGCGCTTGCGGCGCTGCTGTGCCGCCTCGGCCGCCGCGGCTATGAGAAGGCGCGCGTACGCATGCCCGAAGCGGATGAGGAGATCCGGCAGGCGCTCGAGGATCTGCGCCGTCTGGAGGCGGAACGCTGCCCATCCATGGACCGTGCGGCGGATACGTCCTCGCGCATGACAGCTGCCGTTGTGCCGCGCACCGGAGACACCCGCGAGCGTATTCTGCACCAGATGTTCTACCAGATCGGCAGGTGGATCTACCTTGTCGATGCGGTGCAGGACATCCAAAAGGATATGGAAGAGAACAGCTACAATCCGGTCGTTCTGCGGTACGAGCTGCAAACGCCGGACATCTCTGCGGTAAGGGAACCGCTCGAGCGCACGCTCGAACGCTCACTGGCGGATATCTGCATGGCGTTTGACCTGCTGAGTCCCCGGAGAGATGCGGACCTGATCCGCAATATCATTTTTCTTGGTATGCCGACCGTCACCCGACAGGTACTGAACGGCACCTACCAGACGAACGAAGGAAGGGGCAAACATGGATCCCTATAAAGTGCTCGGTGTAACACCGCAAACAAGTGATGATGACGTCAAGCGCGCGTACCGCGAACTGGCGCGCAAGTATCATCCGGATAACTATGTAAACAATCCGCTGGCAGATTTGGCCGAAACCCGCATGAAGGAGATCAACGAAGCGTACGACATGATCATGAACGAACGCAGGAATCCGGCGGGAGGCAGCAGCGGACAGCAGCAGAGCTATGGCGGCGCATACAACGGTCAGCAGTACGGCGGTTATCAGCAGCGCACCTACACCGGTGCGAATGCCGCGCTGTACAGTCAGGTGCGGCAGGCCATCAATCAGGGCAACCTCGGCATGGCGGAGGCGCTGCTGCAGCGTGCCGCAGGACGGGATGCGGAGTGGTTCTATCTGACCGGCACGGTATACTACCGCAAGGGCTGGTACGATGAGGCCGCCCGCGCGTACACGCAGGCGTGTCAGATGGACCCGAACAACGCGGAGTATCAGCACGCGCTGCAGAATCTCCATCTGTCCGGCGGCTACGGCGGCTACCGGCCCATGCAGGAGACAAGCATGGGCGACTGCTGTGTGCAGACGCTCATCTGCAACTGCTGCCTGAACATGTGCTGCGGCGGAGGCGGCTGCTGATATGAGCACGCGCGAGATCGCCCGCGGCGGACTTCTGGCAGCGGCGGCCACGGCGTGGCTGTATTTCGGCGGTGTGATGCCGCAGATCGGACCGGCGGCCTGCCTGATAGCAGGTGCGGCCTCAGCGATACCGCTGCTGCGCCGCGCGAACGTAAAAACGGCTGTGCTGCTGTACCTCGTCACCTCGGTGCTGGGACTGCTGCTGACACCGCGCAAGCTGATCGCGGCGGCCTATGTGCTGCTGTTCGGCCTGTACCCGATCGTGAAATATCTGATCGAGTGCCGTCTGCCGGTTTTCATGCAGCTGAGCGGCAAGCTGGCGTATTTTAACATTGTGCTGGTGCTCGCGGCTGTTCTGGTAAGCTGCGGTCTGTTTCCGCAGCTGGAAATGCCGGGTATTTTCCGGCTTGCCGGACTGTGGATCGCGGCAAATATCGGCTTTATTGTATATGATATCGGGTTGTCAAAGGTGATCGCGCTGCTGCGCCGCACCCTGCCGCCCGAATAAGAAGGGAAAGAGATATCTATGAAGAGTATGACCGGCTACGGACGTGCCAAGCAGGAGCTGCACGGCAGAACCATCACAGCAGAGCTGCGTGCGGTCAACCACCGCTATCTGGACTGCACGGTAAAGGCTCCGCGTCAGTACGGCTTTCTGGATGATGCCGTGAAAAAAGCCGCCGCGGCGCGCATTGCACGCGGCAAGGTTGAAGTTTACATCGGCGTGGAGACACAGGAGGGCGGCGACATTGCAGTTACGGTGAACCATGCGGTCGCGGAGCACTATCTGGCGGCGCTGCATGAGCTGGCCGACAGGTACGGTCTGCGCGATGACGTGAGCGTGATGAGTCTGGCGAAGCTGCCGGACGTACTCGGCTCCGAGCGCATCGAGCAGGACGCGGACGAAATGACCCGCGATGTGCTGTCCGTATTTGGCGAAGCCTGCGACAATTTCGACGAAATGCGTACCCGCGAGGGTGCAAAGCTGGCTGAGGATGTGCGAAACCGTGCGTCCGAGATCGAGCGCATGGTCGGTGAGGTGGAGGTCCGCTCGCCGGAGCGCGTGCGCGAGTACCGCGAGAAGCTGCTTGCCCGCATGAAGGAGGTGCTGGCGGATACGTCCATCGACGAGACCCGCATCGTCACCGAGGCGGCCATCTACGCGGACAAGACCGCCGTGGACGAGGAGACCGTGCGTCTGCGCAGCCATCTGCAGCAGCTGGACGGCATGCTGAATGAGGTCAAGCCGGTCGGCCGCAAGCTGGATTTCCTTGTGCAGGAAATGAACCGCGAGACCAATACCATCGGCTCCAAGGCAAACGATGTGTCCATGGCGCAGATCGTGGTCAATATCAAGAGCGAAATTGAAAAGATCCGCGAACAGATTCAGAATATCGAGTAATTTACAGTATATCGAGGAGTGAGGTCAGCGATGAAGCTCATCAATATCGGATTTGGCAATATGGTCGCTTCGTCGCGGCTGATCGCCATTGTCAGCCCGGAATCCGCGCCGGTCAAGCGCACCGTGCAGGAGGCCCGCGACCGCGGCATGGTCGTGGACGGCACCTACGGCAGACGCACCCGCGCTGTGCTCATCATGGACAGCGACCATGTGGTGCTCAGTGCTCTGCAGCCGGAGACCGTTGCGGCTCGTTTTGCGGGCGAGACCGAGGAAGGAGAACCAGAAGATGCGTAAGGGAACGTTGTATGTATTCACCGGACCGTCCGGTGCAGGCAAGGGCACAGTGCTGTCCAGGCTGCTGAGCGAGGACGAGAAGCTGTTTTTCTCGATCTCTGCGACGACCCGTGCGCCGCGTCCGGGCGAAAAGGACGGCGTACAGTATTATTTCCTCACGAAAGAGGACTTTGAGGCGAAGATCGCCGCCAATGCGTTCCTCGAGCACGCGAAGTACGTGGATAACTACTACGGCACGCTAGAGGCTCCGGTGAACGAAAAGCTGGAGGCCGGCTATGATGTTATCCTCGAGATCGAGGTGCAGGGCGCGATGCAGGTGCATGAAAAGCGTCCGGATGCCGTGATGGTGTTCATTGCGCCGCCATCGTTCGAGGAGCTCGCAAACCGTCTGCGCGGACGCGGCACCGAGGACGAAGCCAAGGTGCAGAAGCGTCTGGAAACGGCGAAGGGCGAGCTTGCCCAGCAGGATAAATTCGATTACGTTGTCGTAAACGACACGGTGGAGCGTGCGGTTGAAGAATTGCACGGCATTCTCGCCAAGCGTCGATAAGCGACATTATATAAACAGAAACTTTCATAAAATAAAACTATATCTGGTAAATAAGGAGAACTGATTACTATGCTGAACCCTTCTATGCAGGAACTGATGAAACGAGTAGGCAACCGCTATCTGCTGGTAAACCTGGCAGCGCAGCGTGCCCGCGATATTGCCGATGAGGCAGAGGAAAAGGGCGAGCCGCTGCCGGACAAGGCTGTTAAGCTGGCGCTCGACGAGATCGCAGCCGGCAAGATCGTTTACCGTCCGGGTCCGCGTGTGGAGACTGCCATTCCGCAGAACAATGCCATTGCAGCCGCTATGGTTGACGTGGACGACACCCTTGATCTGGATGAGGACGAGGAGCACACCGACTCCGAGGCTGACGAGGACAAGGATGAGAATGCGGACGAGGTGCGCCGCCTGAACGAGTTTGACGACGGCTCTCTGAGCGACGGTGACATTCCGGAGGAGGACCTCTAAGCCATGCGTTTTGCAGGGAAAACGGTCGTTCTGTGCGTGACGGGCGGCATTGCGGCCTATAAAGCTGCCGATCTCACCAGCAAGCTGCACCAGAACGGCGCGACTGTCCATGTGCTGATGACCGAGTCCGCGACCCAGTTTATCGCGCCGATGACGTTTGAAACACTGTCCGGCAACCGCGCGGTCGTGGATACGTTCGACCGCAGCTTTCCGTGGGAGGTGGAGCACATTTCGCTCGCGAAGGCGGCTGACGTGTTCGTTATCGCACCCGCGACAGCCAACGTCATCGCCAAGGCCGCGCACGGCATCGCGGACGACATGGTGACGACCACGCTGCTTGCCACCAAGGCGCCGGTCGTTGTCGCTCCCGCGATGAACACCGGTATGTATGACAATCCGGTGACGCAGGAGAACCTCGCTGCGCTGAGAAAGCGCGGCTTCCACATCATCGAGCCGGACGCAGGTCACCTCGCCTGCGGCGACAGCGGACGCGGCAAGCTGCCGGACACGCCGACGCTCCTCTGGGGCATTGAAAAGGCGCTGACCGAGCAGGATCTGGCAGGCAGGCACGTTCTTGTCACCGCCGGTCCGACACAGGAGGCTATGGACCCGGTTCGGTTCCTGTCCAACCACTCCACCGGCAAAATGGGCTATGCTATCGCGGCCCGCGCAGCCATGCGCGGCGCTGACGCAACGCTTGTTTCCGGACCGACGGCGCTCGATACGCCGCACGGCGTCACTCGTGTGGATATTGTTTCCGCGCGGGATATGTACGACGCGGTGACGAGCCGCGCACCCGAGCAGGATTTCATCATCAAGGCTGCCGCCGTCGGTGATTACCGTCCGGCGCAGACTGCGGATGAAAAGCTCAAAAAAGGTGACGGCGAGATGAATATCGAGCTGACCCGCAATCCGGATATCCTCGCCGCACTCGGCAAGGATAAAAAGCCGGGACAGCTGCTGTGCGGCTTTGCGATGGAGACGCAGAACCTTCTCGATAACGCCGAGAGCAAGCTGCGCCGCAAGAACTGCGATATGCTTGTAGCGAATTCGCTGCGCGATAAGGGTGCGGGCTTCGGTACGGATACCAATGTGGCTACCTTGCTGTTCAAGGACGGACATAGAGAGACCCCGCCGATGATGAGTAAGGAAGATCTGGCGGACCTGATTCTCGATAGACTTCTCTCGATGAGTAATTGAGAATTGAAAATGGAGAATGGAGAATTAACGTCATGTTTTCCGTTTATCCGCAACCGATGAAAACAATGCCGTAGGGCGTGACGACCCCGGCACGCCGTATGGAACGGTATGCACCGATTGACAGCGGCGCGCCGAGTCGTACCCCAGGGCACCTTCTCTTGCGGCGTTGCCGCAATTCACCTTGTCGCGCCCTACGATAAACTGCAAGCGACGATAAAAGAAGAAGCGAAAGGTTGTGATTCTATGGCGGAAAAAATCTGTGCGGCCGCTGTGGATGCGGCAACCTATGCCATCGACAAGCTATATTCTTACCGTGTGCCGGACGAGCTGCGGGAACAGGTGCAGATCGGCACCCGTGTTCTCGTGCCGTTCGGCTTTGGCAATAAACGGGCGGAAGCGGTGGTGCTCGCCTTCCGCGAGGATGCGGGCGAGTTCAAACTCAAGCCCATCGTGGAGGTGCTGGACGAAACGCCGATCCTGACCGCCGAGCAGCTGAGACTCGCGGCGTGGATGCGGGAGAGATTGTACTGCACCTACTTCGACTGCGTACACGCCATGCTGCCCGCCGGCTTGTGGTTCAAGCGAAACGAGACGTACACGCTCGCGCCGGACGCGGATTTGGCGGCTCTGCGGGAGCGGGACGGCGAAGACGGCCAGGTGCTGGCGCTGTTTGAGCAGCCGGGACAGACGCTCTCGGTGAGCGAGATACGCGACCGGCTCGGCAAAGGCGCGGGACAGACACTGGACGCGCTGGCAGGCGAGGGGATACTCGTTTATCACAGCAATACGGCGCAGAAAACCGGTGATAAGACCGAGAAAATGCTCCGTTTGGATATGGAAGCAAGTGAAGCCATGTCGCACATCAGCCGCCGCAGTCCGGCGCGGATGGACGTGGTGTCGCTGCTGTCGGACGGCGGTGCGATGAGCCAGAAGGAAATCGTCTACATGACCGGTGTGAGCGACGCTGCGCTGCGCGACATGGTGAAAAAGGGCATCCTCCGCGCGGAATACGAGGAAGTGCTGCGCGCACCGGACTTTTCTGAGGTGCCGCGCACCGCGGCTCCGGTGCTTTCGGCGGCGCAGCAGCAGGCGTATGACGGCATGGCGGCGCTTATGGACGAAAACGCGCCTCGTGCGGCGCTGCTGTTCGGCGTGACCGGCAGCGGCAAGACGCAGGTGTACCTGCAGCTCATCGCGCACGCGCTCGAGCAGGGAAAGAGCGCCATCGTGCTCGTGCCCGAAATTGGACTGACACCGCAGCTTCTGCGGCAGTTTGCGGCTCGATTTGGCGAAGAAGTCGCGGTTCTGCACTCGGCGCTGTCCGCCGGTGAGCGGTACGACAGCTTCAAGAAGATAAAAACCGGCAGAGCAAGGGTGGTCATCGGCACACGCTCGGCGGTGTTCGCGCCCGCGAAGAACCTCGGCGTTATCATCATCGACGAGGAGCAGGACGCGGCGTACCGCTCGGAGCAGTCGCCGCGCTACCATGCGCGGGATGTGGCAAAGTACCGCGCGGCGCAGACGAACGCGCTGCTCGTGCTCGGCTCGGCAACACCGTCGGTCGAGACGTATTACGGCGCAAAACAGGGGAAATACCCGGTTTTCACGCTCACCGAGCGGTTTCTCGGTGCCGGACTGCCCGAGGTTATCATCTCGGACATGCGCGGTCTGGCCCGCGAGGGACGGAGCGGCATCATCGGACCTGACCTCGAGCGCGAACTGATCAGCACGCTCGAAAAGGGAAAGCAGGCCATCCTGTTCCTCAACCGGCGCGGCAACAGCCGCGTGATCGGCTGCGGCGTGTGCGGCTGGGTGCCCGAGTGCCCGTCCTGCTCGACCACCATGACCTACCATTCGGTGTCCGGCCGCGCGATGTGCCACTACTGCGGCGCATCCATTAAGATAACCGGCAAGTGCCCGCAGTGCGGCAGCACGAGCCTGTTCACCGAAACGCCCGGCACGCAGAAGCTGGAGGAGGAGCTGCACGAGCGGTTCCCGTCCGCACGGGTGCTCCGCATGGACGCGGACACCATGACTGCCAAGGGCGCACACGAACGCCTGCTGAATAAATTCGGCAAAGGCGAAGCCGATATCCTTATCGGCACCCAGATGGTGACCAAGGGACTGGATTTTGAGAACGTCACGCTGGTCGGTGTGCTGGACGCGGACCAGAGCCTGTACGCGCAGGACTACCGCGCACATGAGCGCACGTTTTCGCTCGTCACGCAGGTGGTCGGCCGCGCCGGACGGCGATTTGATACCGGACGCGCCGTGATCCAGACGTACAGCCCGCTGCATCCGGTCATTTTGACCGCCGCGCGGCAGGACTACGAGGCGTTCTACGAGAGCGAAATGCAGACGCGAGAAGCGCTTCGGTGCCCGCCCGTGTGCGACATCACCATGATCACCGCCGTCGGTGAACTGGAGCAGCAGGTGCTCAGCAGTCTGCTCGCGCTCAAAACACGCCTGCAGAGCCTGATGGAAGGGCAGTTTGCCGATGTGAAAGCACCCGTGCTCGGCCCCGCCGCGGCGCAGATGGTCAAGGTGATGGGACGGTATCGCTACCACCTCACCATTCGTGCGAAGGACTGTGCAAGATGGCGCAGGCTCATCTCGGGCGTACTGCGGGAGTTTATGCAGGACGGTAAAAACCGGGGTGTTACCGTGTTCGCGGATTCTAATAATGAAATGTAGCAGTAATTGAGACCCCGGCAAAGAAGGTTAATTCAATGAGCAAATTTGTAATTCGCAAGGCAACAGAAAACGATGCAGAATCGCTTTTGAAGATTTACGAGCCTTACATAACGAATACAACCATCACGTTTGAATATGATGTGCCGACGGCTGAGGCGTTTGCGGACCGTATCCGCGAAACGGCGGCTGCGTTTCCGTATCTCGTCTGCGAGCAGGACGGCATGATCATGGGTTATGCCTACGCGCACCGCATTCGTGAGCGCGCGGCGTACGACTGGGATGCGGAGCTGTCCATCTATCTGGCACAGGGCACCCACGGACATGGTGTGGGCACGACCGTGCTGGCGTGCCTGATCGACCTGCTCGAGCTGCAGGGGCTGCGCCACCTGTACAGCTGCGTGACCCTGCCGAACGAAAAGAGCATCCGCATGCAGCGCAGACTGGGCTTTGCGGACGCAGGTGTGTGGCACGACTCCGGCTGGAAGTTTGACGGCTGGCACGATGTGGCATGGCTGGAAAAGCATATCGGCAGCGGAAAACCGCAGCCGGTGACGCCGTTTCCGGCGCTCGATGAGAAAAATATACAGGAATGTTTACAAAAATACATGGATAAGCTGAATCAAGTGGAGGAATAAAACAATGGCACTGAGAAAGATTTTGACCGAGGGCGACGAGCAGCTGCTTAAGCACAGCCGCAAGGTAGAGAAGTTTGACGACCGTCTGCATACGCTGATCGACGATATGCGTGAGACGCTCGAGAACTCCGGCGGCGTTGGTCTGGCAGCACCGCAGGTGGGAATCCTGCGCCGCGTTGTTGTGCTGCTGGATGTGAACAAGGAGCCGGAGGAGATGGTCGAGCTGGTAAACCCGGAAGTCATCGAGCAGAAAGGCTCCGAGCGCGTTGTCGAGGGCTGCCTGTCCGTGCCGGGCGTTTACGGCTATGTGACCCGTCCGACCTGGGCGAAGATTCGCGCACAGGACCGTTTTGGCAACTGGTTCGAGCGTGAAGGCGAGGGCATTGTAGCGCAGTGCTTCTGCCACGAGACCGAGCATCTGGACGGTCATCTGTTCACCGAGAAGGTTGAGGAGTATATCGACCCGGAGGATATGCAGGGTGGTGACGAGGAATAATGCGTATCGTATTCATGGGCACGCCGGACTTCGCCGTGCCGAGCCTGCAGGCGCTCATCGACGCCGGACATGACGTCTGCGCCGTGTACACCCAGCCGGATAAGCCGCAGGGCCGCAAGCAGATTCTCACTGCACCGCCGGTGAAAACGCTCGCACTTGAGCATGATATTCCGGTTTTCCAGCCGAATACCCTCAAAAATGAGGACGAGCAGGCGCGTCTGCGCGAGCTTGCACCGGAAGTCATTATTGTTGTCGCGTACGGCAAGCTGCTGCCTAAGGCGGTACTCGACATTCCGCCGCACGGCTGCATCAACGTGCACGGCTCGCTGCTGCCGCGCTGGCGCGGCGCCGCTCCGATTCAGTGGGCGGTTATCGCGGGCGATGAAATGGCAGGCGTTACCACCATGCAGATGGCAGAAGGTCTGGACACCGGCGATATGCTGCTCACCTATGAGACCAAGGTTGGTGAGAAGGAGACCGCAGGCGAACTTTTTGACCGTCTGGCACAGTCCGGTGCGGAACTTTTGACCCAAACGCTCGTCAAATTAGATGAGATCACGCCGCGCCCGCAGGACGATGCGCAGAGCTGCTACGCCCACATGCTGGATAAGCAGATGGCGGTGATCGACTGGAGCAAGTCCGCACATGAAATCGACTGCCTGATCCGCGGCCTGAATCCGTGGCCGATCGCGCTGACCACGCTTTCCGGCGAAAGACTGAAGGTGTTCGCCGCCGAAAAGGCAAACGGCAATGGCGAGCCGGGCACGGTGCTCGAAGCTGACCCGAAAAAGGGTCTGACCGTGGCGTGCGGAGAGGGCGCGCTGGGACTGACCGAGATTCAGCTGGTCGGCGGCAAACGCATGAAGGCTACGGACTTTCTGCGTGGGCACGCAATCGAAGTCGGCACTAAGCTGGGAGACGAATGAAAAAGCGTGAGGAGTGAAGAACAGAGAGGACGTAAGTTCCAATCTTCAATTCTCCGCTCCGGTATGGAGGTTTTCTTATGCCTTATCATGGTTACTACTACGGCATTGACATGTACTACATCGTACTGGTTCTGCCGTGCGTTTTGTTTGCATTCTGGGCGCAGAACAAGGTAAACAGCACGTTTAACCGCTACTCGCGGGTGCAAAATCTGCGGGGACTGACCGGCGCACAGGCGGCGGAGGCGGTGCTGCGGTACAACGGCGTGTCCGGCGTGCGCATTGAGTACGTTTCCGGCAAGCTGACCGACCATTTTGACCCGAGAAGCAATGTTATTCGCTTATCGAGTGCGGTGTACTCGTCCACGTCGGTGGCGTCCATCGGCGTTGCCGCGCACGAGGCAGGGCACGCTGTGCAGTACGCCATCGGCTATGCACCGATCAAGCTGCGCGCGGCGATCATCCCGCTGACGCAGTTCGGCTCGATGGCGGCGATGCCGCTGCTGATCCTCGGCCTGATCCTTAACACGAGCACGCTCGTCACGATCGGCATTGCGGCGTTCGGTCTGTCCACGCTGTTCCAGCTGCTGACCCTGCCGGTGGAGTTGGACGCGTCCCGCCGCGCTTTGCATACCATTCAGCAGAACGGCCTGCTGACCGCAGACGAGTACCCGATGGCGAAAAAGACGCTCACGGCGGCGGCGCTGACCTATGTTGCCGCGCTGGCGACCTCGCTGGCACAGCTGCTGCGTCTGGTGCTGATTTTTGGAGGAAGAGACCGCAATGATAGATAAACGTCCCACAACACCGCGTGAGGTGGCGGCATTCTCGCTGTTTTCCATGGCAGAGGAGGCTGCTTGGTCGGACGGTGCGCTGCACCACTATTTATCCCGCGCGGGACTGGACAGCCGCGATGCGGCGCTGGCCTCGCGGCTGACCTACGGCACGGTGCAGAACCAAATTTTACTGGACTGGTATCTGCGGCACTTCTCGAGCGTGCGGCTGAAAAAGATCGCGCCGCGTGTGCTGGCGTGCCTGCGGATGGGTCTGTATCAGCTCATCCTGATGGATAAGATACCGGCGCATGCGGCGGTTGCCGAGACGGTCGCGCTGGTCAAGCACTACGGCCACGCAAATGACCGCACGGTCGCCTTTGCCAATGCGGTGCTGAGAAATGCCGCAAATGCGGCGCAAAACGGCTCTTTGCCGCGCCTGAACTGCCCGGATAAGGAAAGTTACTACGCGCTGCAGTACAGCCACCCGGAGTGGCTCGTGCGCCTGCTTTCCGAGCAGTACGGCCAGAAGCTGACGCAGAAAATCTGTCAGGCGGATAACGCGGACGCGCCGATTTCGGTGCGCGTGAACACAATGAAATGCACGCCTGCCGAGGCTCAGGCAGAGTTGGAGGCCGCCGGACTGACCGTGCAGCCGCACGAGGCGTTCCCGGAAATCCTGCTGTGCAGCGGCGGAGACGCAGCCGCGCTTCCGGCGTTTATCGAGGGCCGCGTGACCGTGCAGGACGCGGCAAGCGCACTCGCGGCGGCGGTCGCTGACCCGAAACCGGGCAGCACCGTGCTCGACTGCTGCGCGGCGCCCGGCGGCAAGAGCTTTGCCATGGCTGAAAAAATGCAGGGGAAAGGCAGCGTCACCTCGTGCGATATTTACGAGCACAAGCTGAAGCGCATCCGCGACGGCGCAGCCCGCCTCGGACTGCCAAATATCCGCACCGAGCTGCAGGACGCATCGGTCTGCCGCGAGGAGTGGAAGGACAGCGCGGACGTTGTGCTCTGCGATGTACCCTGCTCGGGACTGGGCATTATCCGCAAGAAACCCGAAATCCGGTTCAAGAATCCGGATGAAATCCGGACTTTGCCGGAGATTCAGGCGAGAATCCTTGCAAACTGTGCACAGTATGTAAAGAAGGGCGGCACGCTCGTCTACTCGACCTGTACCATCCTGCAGCGGGAAAACGAGGACGTTGTCCGCGCGTTTCTCACCGAAAACCCGGAGTTTGAAGCGGTTTCGTGGACGCATCCGGTCTGCGGAGAGAGAGCAGACGGTATGGTGACGCTGCTGCCGCCCGTTCACAATACGGATGGATTTTTTATTGCGAAAATGCACCGGAAGTGATACCGGAACCGCAGGGCGGGGCATCCCGCCCTACGGTATATTTGTTAAACGGTTATAATAAATTAACAATCGGCGGAACATTCTGCCATATAAGAAACAAGAGAAGATTTGAAGGAGAGACACATGGTCGAAATCAAATCCCTTACAATAGATGAACTGAAAAGCGCCCTGAAGGAAATGGGCGAAAAGCCGTTCCGTGCGGGACAGATCTTCAAATGGCTTCACGAGGGTGTGGAGTCCTTTGAAGAGATGTCCAACTTATCCAAGGACTTACGGGCGCGTTTGGCGGAAAATTTCCTGCTGACCGTACCGGAAGTCGCCCGCAAGCAGGTGAGCCGCGTTGACGGCACGGTGAAATACTTATGGCGTCTGCGGGACGGCAACTGCGTGGAGTCCGTACTGATGCACTACGAGCACGGCGTGTCCGTCTGCGTTTCGACGCAGGTCGGCTGCCGGATGGGCTGCAAGTTCTGTGCGTCGGGACTCAACGGACGCACGCGCAGTCTGTCCGCAGGCGAGATTCTGGACGAAATCCTGTTCATGCAGAAGGACAGCGGCGAAAAGGTCTCCAACATTGTGCTGATGGGCACCGGCGAGCCGCTCGATAACTACGACAACGTGCTCAAATTCCTGCATCTGGTGAGCTGCCCGGAGGGAATCAACATCGGACAGCGCCATATCTCCTTGTCAACCAGCGGAATTGCTGATAGAATAGAGATGTTAGCACGGGAAAAGCTGCAGATCACGCTGTCCGTATCGCTGCACGCGCCGGATGACGAAACACGCTCGTCCATCATGCCGGTGAACGACGCGTATCCGGTCGAGCGCCTGATGAAGGCGTGCCGGTACTATTTCGACACCACCGGACGGCGTATTTCCTACGAGTACATGATGGCGCGCGACAAGACCGACCGCCCGTGGCAGGCCGACCTGCTGGCGAAGCTGCTGAAAGGAAGACCGGCGCACGTCAACCTCATTCCGCTGAATGAGGTGGCGGAAAGTCCGCTGAAGCCGTCCAGACCGGAAACCGTCTGCAGGTTCCAGCAGGCGCTCGAGAAGCGCGGCGTTACCGCGACCGTGCGGCGCAAGCTGGGTCCGGATATTGATGCGGCCTGCGGTCAGCTCCGTCAGCGACAGCTGAAGGAGGACGGAAAGAGCAGTTCTCGTGATTAACTTGAATATTCTCACATATAAACACAATCGAAGGAGGTTGTGAAATGGAATATTTCGGCTTGACCGATAAGGGACGGGTGCGCCCGACCAATCAGGATATTTTTCAGATCGAAGCGCGGGAGGACAACCGGACCGCGCTCCTCGTCGTGTGCGACGGCATGGGCGGTGCAAATGCGGGCAACGTAGCCAGCCGCTTTGCCGCGCAGAGCTTTATCGAGTCCGCGGGTGACGCTTTAAGCGGCACGCTGGACGAAACGGCTCGGCAGAACCTGCTGACGCAGGCGCTCAAGCAGGCGAACGAGACGGTTTTCTCTCTGGCGGGCAGACAGCCGGAGTTCCGCGGCATGGGCACGACCCTGGTTGCCGCGCTCATTCAGGGCGACTGCGCGACCGTTATCAACGTGGGCGACAGCCGCGCGTACCGCTTTGACGGCGAAGCCATGCACCAGATCAGCGAGGACCACTCCTATGTGGAGGAAATGCGCCGCCGCGGCAAGATCACCGAGGCGGATGCGCGCACTCATCCGCAGAAAAACCTCATCACCCGTGCGGTAGGCGTGGAGCCGTGTGTCGAAGGCGACCTGTTTGAAGTGCGCCTGAACGAAAAGGACATGCTGCTGCTCTGCTCGGACGGTCTGACCGGCATGGCGGAGGACAGCCGGATCGCGGAGGTGCTGGCAAACGCGCCGACGCTCGAGCTGGCCGGTGACGCGCTGCTGCAGCTGGCGCTTGACGGCGGCGGCCGCGACAACATCACCGTTGCGCTGTTCACCCTCGGTAAAAAGCAGGGAGCGTGACGTACTATGGATAAATATATCGGCAGTATGCTCGGCGGACGCTATCAGATTGAGGAAATCGTTGGCGTCGGCGGCATGGCGGTCGTTTACCGGGCGCGGGATACCATTCTCGGGCGCGATGTGGCACTCAAGGTGCTCAAAAAAGAGTTCGCGGAGGACCCGGATATCCGCAAGCGGTTCTCCATTGAGTCGCGCGCCGTTGCCAAGCTGAGCCACCACAATATTGTTTCCGTGTTCGACGTCGGCAGCGAGGACGGCACGGATTATATCGTTATGGAGCTGATCGAGGGCATCACCCTCAAGCAGTATCTGCAGCGCAAGGGCCATCTGTCGTGGGAGGAGACCATTTTCTTCGCTGAGCAGGTTGCCCGCGCACTCATGCACGCACACTCGCGCGGCATCATCCATCAGGACGTTAAGCCGCAGAACGTTATCATCCTGCGGGACGGCACGGCAAAGCTGACCGATTTCGGCATTGCCTCGTTCGCTGCCGCGCAGGAGACCCGCGTGGTGCAGGAGGCCATCGGCTCGGTGCACTATATCTCGCCGGAGCAGGCCAAGGGCAGCAAAATCGACTACCGCACCGACCTGTACTCGCTCGGCGTGATGATGTACGAAATGCTGACCGGCAAGCTGCCGTTTGAGGGCGAAACCGCGCTCCAGATCGTCATGCAGCACATCAATGAGGTGCCGATCATCCCGAGTGCATTTGTGCCGGGCATTCCCAAGGGCATGGACGACATTGTCATGCACGCCATGAGTGCGAATATCAGCCGCCGGTACGAGTCCGCGGAAAAGATGTACGAGGACATGGAGGTGCTCCGCTCGGACCCGAATGCACGCTTCCACTATGTAGCAAGCGAGGACAACTCGGGCGAGACGCAGATCATCGGCGCGGACATTCAGCGTGCGGCGCGCCGCAGTGCGGCAGAGCATGAAGCCGCTTCCGTTGAGGGCGCAGCTGCGCCGCGCACCCGCACACGCGCGCGGACCCGCACCCGCACCGGTTTCCGCAGGAAGGAGCAGGATGAGCCGGACGGCTTTTTTGAAAAGCTGGCCGAGCGGCCCGGAATGGCGGTCGGCATGGCGGTCGGCGTGATTGCGGTGATCAGTCTGCTGCTGGTCGGCATTCTGATGATCACCGGCAGCAGCGACAAGTCGGAGAAGATTATCGTGCCCGACCTCATCGGACGCAATATCGACGAAGTGATGGCCGACCCGGATATAACCGACAACTTCACGGTAAAGGAAGCGACCGAACGGCAGGAATCCGACCGTCCAGTCGGTGAGATACTCGAGCAGAACCCGAAGGCCGACGGTAAGAAAAAGGCAACCAAGGGTACGATCATCACGGTAACGGTGTCCTCGGGCGGCGAAAACGTCAAGGATACCTACAAGGTGATCGACTTTACCGGCAAGACGCTCGATTATGTGCAGGCGGCGCTGGCGTCGCACGATATCAAGTGCGAGGTCGTTGAGGAATACAGCGACGACGTGGAGGAAGGCAAGGTCATCCGCACCGACCCGGAGGCGGGCGCCGAGCTGGAAAAGGGCGCGACGCTGACCGTCTATATCAGCAAGGGCAAGCAGAAGGACGATAACGAAAACGTCTCCGTGCCCGGTCTGCTCGGCATGACAAAGGACGCGGCGGAAAAGGCCCTGACGGAAAAGGGTCTGTCCATCGGCTCGGTGAACGAGGTCGAGAGCACCGCTGAGGCCGGTTCGGTCGTATGGCAGTCGCAGGATGCGGGCGCGGAGGTCGCAAAGGGCACTGTCGTCAACATCCAGATCTCCAAGGGCAAGAGCACATCGAACAATAACTCGCCGGATAATAACAGCGGCGGCAATTCCGGCGGTCAGGACAACGGCGATGGCGACTACGACGATACGCCGAGCCTCGGCAGTGCGACCATTCCGGTTTCGCTGCCGGACAACACGGATACCGCGCACGTTATCATCTATGTGGACGGCGTGATCCAGTATGACGACACCTGCAGCACGAGCGGCGGCAGCACGTCCATCTCGGTGAGCGGCTCGGTGGGCGACCATGATGTTACGGTCAGCGTGGACGGTTCGACTACCTCGCAGACGTACACATTCAGTTAAAAAACGGAGGAATTAAGTTTGATCGAAGGGATCATTCTGAAGGGCATCGGCGGTTTCTACTATGTGGATACCGCCGAGGGTCTCATTGAATGCAAAGCACGCGGACGGTTCCGCAAGACCGTGGGCAAGCCTATTGTCGGGGACCGTGTGACGCTGGAAATTCAGCCGGAGGACGGCACCGGCTATCTGCAGACGATCGCGCCGCGCAAGAACAGCCTGATCCGGCCGGCTGTGGCGAATCTGGATCTGGTCGTTGCCGTGGCGAGCGCGGCACCGCCGGTAACCGACCCGTTCCTGATCGACAAGGTAACGGCGATCGCGGTGCACAAGAACATGGACGCACTGGTCGTCATCAACAAGACGGATGCGAATCCGGGTGACGAGCTGTATGAAACCTACCGCAGAAGCGGCATCGAGGTGCTGCGCGTGAGCGCGCACACCGGCGAGGGCATTGACGCACTGCGCGAACGCATCTGCAGCAGGGTGAGCGCGTTTGCGGGCAACTCGGGTGTCGGCAAGTCGAGTGTGCTCAACCGTCTGGACAGCTCGTTCGGCGCCGAGGTCGGTGCGATTTCGGACAAGATCGGCCGCGGCAAGCACACCACCCGCCATGTGGAGCTGCACCCGATCGAAGGCGGCGGCTATATCGCGGACACGCCCGGCTTCTCCTCGTTTGAGACCGAGCAGATGGATTTGGTGCTTGCCGAGGATCTGCAGTACGCATTTCCGGAGTTCGAGCCGTACATCGGGCAGTGCAAATTCACCGGCTGCGCGCATGTCAAGGAGAAGGGCTGCGCCATCCTTGCGGCGGTGGAAAACGGCGAAATTGCGAAAACCCGTCATGAAAGCTATGTAAAGCTGTACGAAAGTGTAAAGGATCTGAAGGAATGGGAACTTACCAAGGGCGGCACGCGCTGATTTTTGCGGCTGCACCGGAAACCGATTACGGTTACATCCGCGCGTTTCTGCGCGAGCATCCGTCCGCGCTTGTTGCGTGTGCGGACGGTGGCCTGCGGCATGCGCGGGCGCTCGGTCTGCATCCGGATTTCATGATCTCCGACCGGGATTCCATGACCGAGGTGGAGGGAGAGGACGTTATCCTCTTGAAGCCCGAAAAGGACGATACGGATTCGCAGAGCTGTCTGCGGGAGGTGTTCCGCCGCGGCTGCCGCGAGGCGACGCTCGTGTGTGCGACCGGCGGGCGCATCGACCATATGCTGGCAAATCTCTCGCTGCTTGAGGAAGCAAAGACGCTCGGCGGCCACCTGACCATCCTCGATCCGTACAACCGCGTTGAGCTGCATCAGGGCGGACGGCAGGAATTCATCATGCCGGAGACGTTTACTTACTTCTCGGTCGTGCCGATGGACGCGGTGCTCGAGGGCGTGACCATCGAGAATGCAAAATATGAATTAACGAACGGCACGGTTACCCGTGTCGGCATGATCTCCACCTCGAACGAGGCAAAACCGAACAGCCGCTTTGCCGTCACGATTGAACGGGGAACGGCTCTGATTATCTTCTCGCGCGACCGTGTTTTGTGAAAATTCCACACCTGACCCGCCAATATCGGCGGGTTTTTTTATTGTGACGATTTTGCAATTTATTAAGTCAGGACTTGCAAAAATAAGTTCGCAGGCATATAATAAAAACACATGATAACTGATGAGAGATATAAGGGAGTGCTGAGCATGGCATTGAAGCCGATTTCCAAGATTGCAGCAGGTGTGCAGGCGTCCACGACGCTGGCCATTGATTCGCTGTTCAAGCAGATGAAGGCAGAGGGCAAGGACGTTGTCGGCTTTGGTGCCGGTGAGCCGGATTTTCCGACGCCGGAGCACATCAAGCAGGCCGGTATCGAGGCAATTGAGAACAACCAGACCAAGTACACGCCGGCAGCCGGTCTGATGGACCTGCGCAAGGCAGCCTGCTACCGTCTGAAGGAGGACTGCGGTCTGGACTATGAGCCGACGCAGATCGTTGTGGCTTCGGGTGCAAAGCACTCGGTTTATATCGCGCTGATGACGCTGTGCAACCCGGGCGATGAGGTCGTTATCGCGGCTCCGTACTGGGTAAGCTACTCCGAGATGGTAAAGCAGGCAGGTGCAATCCCGGTCATCGTAGCCGCAACCGAGGAGGCGCACTTCAAGATCACCGCAGAGCAGCTGGATGCCGCCATCACCGACAAGACCAAGGTGTTCATGCTGAACTCTCCGTCCAATCCGACCGGCATGGTATACACCAAGGCCGAGCTGGAGGCGATCGCTGAGGTTTGTTGCCGCCATAACATCTACGTTATCGCGGATGAAATTTACTGCAACCTTGTATATGATAACAATGAGTTCGTTTCGTTCGCTTCTCTGGGCGAGGACGTGAAGGAGCGCACCATTCTGGTCAACGGCGTGTCCAAGAGCTACGCGATGACCGGCTGGCGTATCGGCTACAGCGCGTCCAATCCGCAGCTGGCCAAGGTAATGGCGAACTACCTGAGCCACTCCACCTCTGCACCGTCCACCATTTCCCAGCAGGCGGCTATCACTGCACTGACCGGCCCGCAGGAGGATATGCAGGTGATGAAGCAGGCGTTCGAGCAGCGCCGCGACCATCTGGTAGAGCGCATGAACAAGATCGAGGGCGTTTCCTGCATCAAGCCGGAGGGCGCGTTCTATGTTATGATGAACATGAAGGGCTTCCTCGGCAAGACCATGTACGGCAAGGTCATCGAGAGTGCCGAGGACTTCGCGCAGCTGTTCCTTGAGAAGGGTCTGGTTGCGACCGTTCCGTGCACCGCATTTGCCGCGCCGGGCTTCGTCCGCTGGAGCTATGCGACCTCGCTCACCGAGATTGACAAGGGTCTCGACCGCCTCGAAGCGTTTATCAAAAACGCGTAAGCATTCGTAATTCTGAGCAGCACTCTGAAAAGGGTGCTGCTTTTTGGTTTCTGCACCGAACCTCTGGGGCACTTGAACCGCGCAGGCGGTGCAGGAAAAAGGGGAGGACGCAAAATCTAACGGCGAAACCGCTGCAAACTTTGTTTATTGCTACAAGATAGCGCAAAACCGGTCGGTTTTGCTTGAAATGACCGGTGTAAAGTGTTAAACTAAAATCGGACTGTTATGGAAGATTAGATACCATCCAAGTCCGTTATTTCGTTATAATTTGGATAAAATACACACCGGAAAGGACGAATAACATGAACAACGTGTACGAAAGCCCGCTTTCCTCGCGCTACGCTTCCCAGGAGATGCTCTACACCTTCTCCTCGGATATGAAGTTCTCCACCTGGCGTCGGCTGTGGCTGTCGCTGGCTAAGGCGGAGCTGGCGCTCGGTCTGCCGATCACGCAGGAGCAGGTGGACGAGATGGCCGCGCACCTGACCGACATCGACTACGATGTGGCTCGTCAGCGCGAGAAGGAGGTACGCCATGACGTTATGGCGCACGTTTACACCTTCGGCAAGGCGGCTCCCAAGGCGGCCGGCATTATCCACCTCGGCGCTACCAGCGCGTATGTCGGTGACAATACCGACATCATCCAGATCCGCGAGGGTCTGCTGCTGGTTCGCAAAAAGCTGGCGACCGTACTGGACAAGCTGGCGCAGTTCGCGGACGCGCACAAGTCCCAGCCGACCCTCGGCTTCACCCACTTTCAGCCGGCACAGCTGACCACGGTCGGCAAGCGCGCTACCCTGTGGATGAACGAGCTGCTGATGGATTTGAACGAGGTAGAATACCGCATCGAAAACCTGCGCATGCTCGGCAGCAAGGGCACGACCGGCACGCAGGCGTCCTTCATGGAGCTGTTTGACGGCGACGAGAGCAAGGTTAAGGAGCTCGAGAAGCGCATTGCCGATGATTTCGGCTTTGCAGGCGTGGTTCCGGTCTCCGGCCAGACCTACTCCCGCAAGATCGACGCGCAGACGCTCGCAACGCTCGCCGGTATCGCAGAATCCGCTTCCAAGTTCGCAACCGACCTGCGTCTGCTGCAGCACCTGAAGGAAGTAGAGGAGCCGTTTGAGAAGAACCAGATCGGCTCGTCCGCCATGCCGTACAAGCGCAACCCGATGCGTTCCGAGCGTATTTGCGCACTGGCGCGCTACGTCATCTGCGACAGCCTGAACCCGGCGTTCACCTCGGCTACCCAGTGGTTCGAGCGCACGCTCGACGACTCTGCGAACAAGCGCATTTCCGTGCCGGAGGCATTCCTTGCCGTTGACGCAATCCTCAACATCATGATCAACGTCGTTTCCGGTCTGGTCGTTTACCCGAAGGTCATCGAGGCGCACGTTATGAACGAGCTGCCGTTCATGGCAACCGAGAATATCATGATGGACGCCGTAAAGCGCGGCGGCAACCGTCAGGACCTGCACGAGCGCATCCGCGAGCACTCCATGGCTGCGGGCAAGCGCATCAAGGAGGAGGGCCTCGAGAACGATATGGTTGACCGCATTGCCGGTGACCCGATGTTCGGTATGACCCGTGAGCAGATCCTCGAGCACCTTGACCCGTCCGCTTATATCGGCCGCTGCCCGTCTCAGGTAGACGAGTTCCTGAACGAGTGTGTTCGTCCGGCGATCGCACCTTATCTGACCGGTGAGGACGTAAAGGTAGAGATCAACCTTTGATTCGTTTCAGATCACAGTCTGAAACGAGATAGGATGTACCGCACATGGCGCGGATACATCCCGGGCGCATATTTGCGCGTCGCACGCGGCACATAAATATGATTACCGGTATAAAAACCGGTGCTAACCTTGCGCGGCATTAAAAAGCCGCGCTGCACAGGTACATGCCCCACGGTTTTTATGAATATCCCGCGCAGCGGGATATTCTATTGCACACGCGCCACAGGCGCGGAATTGTTATACAATATGTGCGGAATGATTGACTTTTTGGCTATTATGCTGTATACTAAATCAGTTGTGTAACAAAAAAATTAAAGGAGGCACTTGCAAGTGAAAAAGAGTGTAACTTCCTTTATCGCGGTCATGCTGATCATCATTTTCCTCGGCGTGACGGCGGTAACAGGAGTGTACATTCCGGGCGGCTGGACCATGCCGTTCCGGAACACGGCAACGTCCGACACGTCTGCGACGGATACGAGCGATACCTCGTCTACCGACAGCAGCGCAGACAAGGCGGACAACAAGGCAGACAGCACGGATGCGTCTGCTGACACCTCTGCTGACTCGGCTTCGACCGATTCCGCAGACACGACAGACTCCGGTCTGAAGGCCATCATCCCGAGCGTACTCGATACCGACAACGGTATCCGTCTGGGTCTGGATCTGGTCGGCGGCTCCCGTATCGTATACGAGGCCGAAATCCCGGACGGCTACGACACCAGCAACCTGTCCGACGACATGAACTCGGTACAGAAGGTCATCCGTCAGCGACTGACCGGTAAGGGCTTTACCGAGGCTACCGTATCCCTCAGCGGCGACAACCGCGTAACGGTCGAAATCCCGCAGATCACCAACCCGGAGGAGGCCGTACAGACCCTCGGCACCACCGCACAGCTCACCTTTGTTGATGCTGACGGCAAGGAGTGGCTGACCGGCTCTGACGTTAAGAAAGCTACTTACGGCTATGGCCGCCCGACCGGCAACGAAGTTGCGGATACCCATTATGTAGAGGTACAGTTTACCTCTGAGGGCAAGCAGAAGTTTGCTGAAGCGACCGAGAGCATCGCGGCTCGCACTGACGGCACCAACGTGATGGCTATCGTCATGGACGATCAGGTTATTTCCGCACCGTCCGTTTCTTCCAAGATCGACAGCGACAGCTGCGTAATCTCCGGCTCGTTCACCCGCGACAGCGCGACCGAGCTGGCAAACCTCATCAACGCAGGTCAGATTCCGTTCTCGCTCAAGCAGGTAGAGCTTCGCTCTGTCGGCCCGCAGCTCGGCGCTGATGCGATGAGCTCCAGCCTGAAGGCAGGTATGATCGGTCTGGTACTCGTTATGCTGTTCATGATCATCATGTACCGCATTCCGGGCTTTGTTTCCTGCCTGGCTCTGTGCTTCTACATGGTTATCGAGGCGCTGCTGTTCAGCCTGATCCGCGTAAACCTGTCCCTGCCGGGCATTGCAGGTATCATCCTGTCCATCGGTATGGCGGTTGACGCAAACGTCATTATCTTCGAGCGAATCAAGGAGGAAATGGCTGCCGGCAAGACCGTCAAGAGCGCCATTGACTCCGGCTTCAAGCGTGCATTCACCGCAATTCTGGACTCCAACATCACCACCCTGATCGCGTGCGGCGTGCTGTTCTTCCTTGGCACCGGCACGATCGTCGGCTTCGCTACCACGCTGGGCATCGGTGTTATCGTGTCCATGTTCACCGCGCTGACCATCACGCACTTCCTGCTCAACCGCATGGTGGATTTCCACATCCGCAACCCGAAGGCTTACGGTCTGCGCGAGCGCAAGGAAGAGAAGAAGCATTTCCCGATCCTCAAGAACTTCAAGATCTTTGGCGGTATCTCTGTCGTACTGGTCGCTACCGGCCTTGTCGCGCTGATCCTGCTGCCGTTCGGCAAGAACCTGTTCAACCTGAGCATCGACTTTGCCGGCGGTACCGAGATGGAGTTCAACATGCATACCGCTGTTACGCAGGATATCCAGACCGAGGTCAGCGATCTGTTCAAGGACGCAACCGGTGTGGACGCATCCTCTGTAACCTCCTCCGGTGATGGCAACGAGGACGTGCTGATCCGCTCCACCTCGATCGATTCCGAGCAGCGTGCTGCCGTGATCGACAAGATGCTGGAGAAGTACAGCCTTGCTGATACCGATATCCTCAACAACAACGACGTATCCGCTTCTGTCGGCAGCGACCTGCAGCGTTCGGCATTCATCTGCTCGATCCTTGCAATCCTGCTGATGCTGGTGTACATCACCTTCCGCTTCGAGCTGACCAGTGGTCTGGCTGCGATCTGCTGCCTGGTTCACGACCTGCTCGTTATGCTGAGCGTTTACGTTCTGCTGCAGATTCCGCTCGACAGCAACTTCATTGCTGCTGCACTGACCATCCTCGGCTACTCCATCAACGCGTCCATCATCGTATTCGACCGCGTTCGTGAGAACCTTCGCACCGCGCGCAAGGAGCCGTTCGAGGTCATCGGCGAGAAGAGCATCTGGCAGACCATGGGCCGTACCATCAACACCACGCTTACCACGCTGTTCACCATCGGCATGGTATACATCCTCGGTGTTCCGTCGCTCAAGCAGTTCACCCTGCCGCTGATCGTCGGTATCCTGGCCGGCGGCTGGTCGTCCGTTATGCTGTCTACCGGTCTGTGGGGCTTCTTCCGTAAGAAGTTCCGCCGCCGCCGCAAGATCTAACGACTATCGAAAAGGCACCCGTTCGGGTGCCTTTTTTGCGTCCGGAGGGCAGTGCAGGAAAAGGTGCCGCTTTATCACAATAAAAAATTGACTTAACAGCACCCCGCGTAGTATAATAACAGCAGACAGATAACAAACCACGCGCGTGAAGCGGTGTTCACAAGGGGGAAGTACGATGAAGTGCCCATTTTGCAGCTTTGAAGACAGCAAGGTCGTGGACTCCCGTCCGACGGACGAGGGTACCAGCATCCGCCGCCGGCGTGAATGTCTCCACTGCGGAAAACGCTTTACCACCTACGAGACGGTGGAGCGCATGCCGCTTATGCTGATCAAGCGCGATGGCACTCGGCAGGCGTATGACCGCCAGAAGCTGCTCAACGGTCTGGTGAAGGCGTGCGAGAAACGCCCGGTTTCGCTGATGCAGCTGGAACAGATCGTCGATCACGTCGAGCAGAAGCTGTTCGGCTCGCTCGAAAGCGAGGTCTCCAGCAAGGTCATCGGTGAGCTTGTCATGGAGCAGCTGCGTAAGGTTGATGAGGTCGCGTATGTGCGGTTTGCCTCGGTCTACCGCCAGTTTAAGGACATCAACACCTTTATGGAAGAGCTGAACACGCTCCTCAAAGATAAATAATTCGGCGGGTATGGCGCAGGCTGTACCCGTTTTTTCATATCGAAAGGAAGATGGATTTATGGACGAACGGCTGCAGAAACAGCTGAATTTCATTCTCGAGATCGACAAGGAGAAGAACATTTTCCGGCAGACGCATCTCTCCGGCCACGGCCGCCGCGAGAACGACGCCGAGCACGCATGGCACATGGCTGTCATGGCGTACCTGCTGCAGGAATATTCCAACGAGCCGGTGGATGTGGCGCGCGTCATGCTCATGTGCCTGCTGCACGATGTGGTGGAGATTGACGCAGGCGACACCTACGCCTACGACGCCGACGGCCTGAAGACGCAGAAGGCACGCGAGGACGCGGCAAAGCAGCGCATTTATTCGCTTCTGCCAGACGACCAGAAACGCGGGCTGATGGCTGTTTTTGACGAATTTGAGGCCGACGAGACCGCCGAGGCGCACTTTGCCCACGCGATGGACAATCTGCAGCCGCTCCTGCTCAACAACAGCAACGGCGGCAGCGACTGGGCCGACCACGATGTGACCGCAAAGCAGGTCTACGGCCGCCAGAGCCGCACGGAGAAAGGCTCGGCGTACCTGTATAAGCTGACGGATACCATTCTGCAGGCGAACATCAAAAAGGGTGCGCTCAAAGAGAAATAAAAAAATAAGAAGAATTTTCGACCGAGTTGACCATTCGTGGTCAATTTTCGCCGCCGAACGGCGTATAAGTGCAGGCACTTATGCGAAGCAAGGAGGTGAAAACGTGTCAGCTGAGATCATCATTGCGGGACTGAGCCTGCTGGGGACGCTGGCGGGCACGGCCGGCGGCATTATCGTCTCCGGCAAGCTGGTCAATTACCGCATCGAGCAGCTTGAAAAGAAGGTCGAAAAGCACAATAACCTCATCACCCGAACCTTCAGGCTGGAGCAGGCAGTCGCGCTGCTGGACGAGCGTGTCCGCGTGGCTAACCACCGCATCAGTGATTTGGAAAAGGAGGAAGTCGAGTGAACTGGAAGGTGCGATTCAGGAATCCGGTGTTCTGGGTGCAGATCGTCATGAGCGCGTTCGCCGCAGTGCTGGCATATGCCGGTCTGACCGCCGCTGACCTCACCACCTGGGAGAGCGTCGGCGCGCTGCTCTGCAATGCGGTGCGCAATCCGTATTGTCTGCTCCTCGTGCTGTCGAGCGTGTGGAACGCCGTCAATGACCCGACCACCAAGGGCATCGCGGACAGCGAACGGGCAAGAAAGTACGATATGCCGGGTGAATAGACAAAAAATCCCTCTCGTTGAGAGGGATTTTTCGTTATCAAGCGATTAGCACGCGCGTAACCGTAGGGGCGACCAGTGGTCGCCCGAATCAAACGATATGCAAGCGGCGTTGCGTGGAAGCACACTGTGCTCCCCTGTGCAGACCGGTTACAAACGGTGCGCCGAGGTCGTACCCCAGGGCACCTTCTCTTGCGGCGTTGCCGCAATTCACCTTGTCGCACCCTACGATGGCATATTCAGAGAGATAAAATTAGAGCAGGATTTCTTTCAGTGCTGCAATCAGCTTATCCATCTGCTCATCTGTGCCGACGGTGATACGCAGGTAATTATCAATGCGCGGCAGCTTGAAATAGCGGATAAAGATACCCTTTTCGCGCAGGGCGGCGAAGATATCCGGCGCTTTCTTCTCCGGGTGGGTGACAAACAGGAAATTGGTCAGCGACGGCAGCACGGTAAAGCCGAGCGCCCGCAGCGCCTCCGCCGAGCGGTCACGGGTGGTGCTGACCTTGCGGCAGGTCTGCTGGAAATAATCCTCATCGCGGATGGATGCCTCACCGACGGCAAGTGCGATTGCGTCCATCGTGTACGAGTTGTACGAGTTTTTCACCGCCTCAAGCGTGGAAATCAGCGTCTCCGAGCCGAGCGCGTAGCCGATGCGCATGCCCGCGAGCGAGCGCGACTTGCTGGTCGTCTGCACGATGAGCAGGTTTTCGTACTTGGCAAGCAGCGGAACCGCGCTCTGCGCGCCGAAGTCCACATACGCCTCGTCGATGATGACAACGCAGTCCTGATTGTGCTGCAGCAGGTCCTCGAGAAACTCGAGCGACACGCCGCGGCCGGTCGGCGCGTTCGGGTTCGGCAGCACGATACCGCCGTTCGGCTTGTCGTAATCGCGCACATTGACGCAGAAATCCTCGTCAAGCGGCATGTTTTCGTACGGAATGCGGAACAGGTCGCACCAGACCGGATAGAACGAGTAGGTGATGTCCGGATAGAGGATGGGCTTGTCCGAGCAGAAGAACGACTGGAACGCCAGCGCAAGCACATCGTCCGAGCCGTTGCCGAGGAATACCTGCGTCGGCTGCAGGTCAAACCGTTCTGCAATAGCGGTTTTGAGTGCTTTTGCGTTCGCATCCGGGTAAATCGCGAGTTTTGCGGTGTCAAACGTGCGCAGAACCTCGGTTACGCCCGGCGCGGGCGGGTACGGGTTCTCGTTGGCGTTCAGCTTGATGATATCGGCGGTTTTCGGCTGCTCGCCCGGCACATACGGGTCGATCTTGCGCAGCTTATCGAGAAAAGGCTTGTCCATGGGAAGACCTCCTGTGTTCGTTTTCTTTGATGGGGATAGTTTATCATAATAAAGCGATAAAGTCAAGTCCCGTTTGTGAATCAGGGTAGAGTGTGGTATAATTTTTACATACATCAACACTTGAAATGATATACCGTAGGGCGGGGTGCCCTCACCCCGCCGTTCCCCAAATGAACCGTTTGTTTTCATGGCGGATACAGGGGTTACGGTTTACAGGATATCCGTTGTTTTTAGGTATGCATTCCGGTTTATACGGCGGGGTGAGGGCACCCCGCCCTACGGAGAAGATTATGATTGAGGGAAGAAAATGTACCAACCTTTAGCAGACAAAATCCGTCCGAAGACATTGGACGATGTGGTCGGGCAGCGGCATTTACTAGGCGAAAACGGCCTTTTGCGCCGCGTCATTGAAAGCGGCAGCATCCCGAACCTGATATTTTACGGGCCGTCCGGCGTGGGCAAGACCACGGTCGCGTCCATCATCGCGCAGCAGACCGACCGCAAGCTGTACCACCTGAACGCCACCACGGCGGGCATCGCGGACATCAAGGCCATCATCGATGAGCTGGACACGTTCCTCGCGCCGAACGGTGCGCTCGTGTACCTCGATGAGATCCAGTATTTCAACAAAAAGCAGCAGCAGAGCCTGCTGGAGTTCATCGAAACCGGCAAGATCACGCTGATTGCGTCCACAACGGAAAACCCGTATTTTTACATCTACAACGCGATTTTAAGCCGCTGCACGGTATTCGAGTTCAAGCCGGTCGAGGCGGCCGATATGCGCCGGGCGGTGGAACGCGCGTTGAAACTTGCAATGGGAGAAGATGCAAAGCCGGTCGAGGACGGCGTGGCGGAGTACATCGCGCAGGCGGTCGGCGGCGACGTGCGAAAGGCGCTCGGCGCGGTCGAGCTGCTGGTCTCCGGTGCGGGGGCGGACGGCATCACGCTCGCGGACGCGCAGCAGGCGGCGCAGCGCTCGAACATGCGATACGACCGCGACGGCGACAGCCATTACGACATCCTGTCGGCGCTGCAGAAGTCCGTGCGCGGCTCGGACCCGGACGCGGCGCTGCATTATCTCGCGCGGCTGCTCGAGGCAGGCGATATGATCTCTGCGGCGCGGCGCATGCTCGTTATCGCGAGTGAGGATATCGGTTTGGCGTACCCGCAGTGCGCCGCCATCGTCAAGGCGTGCGTGGACAGCGCGTTCCAGCTGGGATTGCCCGAGGCGCGGATTCCGCTTGCGGAAGCGATCATTTTGATGGCAACTGCGCCCAAGTCCAACAGTGCCATCAATGGTATTGATGCCGCCATTGCCGACATTCGGGCGGGCAGGGCAGGCGATATTCCGGCGCACCTCAAGGATGCGCATTACGGCGGCGCAAAGAAATTAGGCCGCGGCCTGACCTATCAGTATCCGCATATGTACCCCAACCATTGGGTGCAGCAGGAGTATCTGCCCGAGGAGCTGCGCGGCGCACAATACTACGAATACGGCCCGAATAAGACCGAACAGGCCGCGAAAGCGTACTGGGATAGAGTGAAGAATCAGAAATGATTAAAATGGAAAATGGAGAATGAGACGTGAAGGTTTCATTCTCCATTTTTTCATTTGCGTGGATTGCCTTTGGTACGTTTTTCGTAGGGCGCGACAAGGTGAATTGCCCAGCAGGGCAAGAGATGGTCCTCTGGAGGATGACCTCGGCGCGCCGCATAAACCGTCTGCACACCGTCACAAACGGCGCGCCGAGTCGTCGCGCCTTACGGCAGCGGTTATCCAAATATAGTTTCAACAATTTTTTTATCGCACCCAGCCGGCGTATACGTCCACTCCTCAATATGTCCGTCCGTGATGAAATACCGTGGCGGTGTCGGCGCGTCATACGGCGAGAGAACGTCGATGATGGTCAGCTTTACCTTCATCCGCTGCGGCAGGATGGACTTGATGTACACGGATACCGCCATGCCGGGCCGCAGGTCCGCGCGCGGCTCCGCGAGACCGGACAGGTTGGGCGTAAGCTCGATGAACACGCCGTACGGCTCGATGGAGCGGACAACGCCGCGCACGGTCTCACCGACGGAGAACAGCGCCGCGTTCTGCGCCCATGTGCCGAGCAGCTCGCGGTGGGTGAGTGAAATTCGCCGGTTTTCCGGCTCCACGGTGCGGACAGCGGCCAGAATGGACTGCCCGACGGTCAATCGGTCGCTCGGGTGGCAGATGCGCGACACGGACAGATTTTCGATGCCGATGAGCGATGGCACGCCGCAGCCTGCGTCCACGAATGCGCCGAACGGCTCCAGATGCGTTACACGCGCCGGAATCACGTCACCCGGACGGAGGGAATCGAGCATCCGGTCCTGCGCCTTCTGCTGGACGATGGTGCGCGACAGCCACGCTGTGGGCGGGTCCGTGCTCTCGTCGATATCGGTGACGACGAAGCAGGTGGGCTTGCCTACACGCGACAGGATGGCAATCTCGCGCGTGTCGCCCTCCGCCACGCCGAGCGCGCAGGATACGCGCGGCAGGATGCCCTGTGCGATGCCGAGGTCGAACAGCAGGTCATGCGCGGCGGTGCACCGCTGTGCGACAGCTTCCAGAATGCGTCCCTCGTCCTGCGCCTGCCGCAGCGCGCCGAGCGTGGAAAATGCCTGCCGGACCGCAGGCTGTACCATGTAGCTGCCCTCGGGCAGATAGGATTCGCTTGTTTTCATATGCAGCCGAGCCTCCTTTGGGGTCTGCCTTACTATATGTGCAGGCAGGGTAGAGTAGCACCAAATTTCGCAAAAGTGCATAGTCTGTAAGCAGAAATTATGGATAAGGGGCTGATTGGAATGGCCAATTCGGCAAATATTTCGCTGTCGGCGCTGCGGGACGGACAGCGGGCGCGGGTCGCAGCGCTGCATCTCAGCGGCGGCATGCGGCGGCGCGTGCAGGATTTAGGGTTAGTGCCGGGCACGCGCGTAACCTGTGTGCGGCGTGCGCTCTCGGGCGACCCGATCGCGTACCGGATACGCGGCGCGGTGGTTGCTCTGCGTAAAGGCGATGCCGCTCAAATCGAGGTGCAGCCATGAGGCGCACCGTGGCGCTGGCGGGCAACCCGAACGTCGGCAAATCGACCGTGTTCAACGCCCTGACCGGCAGCCGCCAGCACACCGGCAACTGGAGCGGAAAAACGGTCGCGTGCGCCGAGGGCAGGCTGCGCGGCGGCGGTCTGACGCTGACCGACCTGCCGGGTACTTACTCGCTGCGGGCGCACTCGGAGGAGGAGCGTGCCGCGCGGGAATTTTTGGTTTCGGGTCAGGCGTGCGCGGTGGTGCTCGTGGCGGACGCGGGCTGTCTGGAGCGCAGTCTCATCCTCGCTTTGCAGGTACTGGAGGTACAGAAAAACGCCATTCTGTGCCTGAATCTCATGGATGAAGCCGCGAAAAAGGGCATTGAGATTGATGTTGCCGCGCTCGAGCGGGAGCTTGGCATACCGGTGATACCGTGCGCCGCACGGCAGGGAAAGGGTCTGCACGCGCTCGAAGCCGCGATACGCCGAGCGGCGGCAGGCGAAAATGAAACGCACCCGACCGCCATCCGCTATCCGGCGATGGACGAGGATTTGACGGAGGAACAGAGGGATGATATTGCAACCGCAGCGGCGGCACTCCGCGCGGAGGAGATCGCGCTGACGTGCGTCAGACAGCCGGAATGCGCCTGCGCGCGGGATGACCGAGCGGACGATGTGATCCTCAGCCGGAGGCTCGGCGTGCCGCTCATGCTTTTGCTGCTCGCAGGCGTGTTTTATATCACTCTATTCGGCGCAAACGTACCGAGCGAGTGGCTGAGCACGCATCTTCTGGCACTCGGCACGCCGTTTGCGGGTGCGCTTGCGAAGCTGGGACTGCCGCCGTTTTTCGTCTCGATGCTGACCGACGGGCTGTGGCGCGTACTGGCAACTGTTGTCTCGGTCATGCTGCCGCCGATGGCGATCTTCTTCCCGCTGTTCACGCTGCTCGAGGACGCAGGCTACCTGCCGCGCGTGGCGTTTCAGCTTGACCACGCCTTCCAGTGCGCGAGAGCGAGCGGCAAGCAGAGCCTGACCATGTGCATGGGTTTCGGGTGCAACGCCTGCGGCGTGACAGGCTGCCGCATCATCGACTCGCCGCGGGAGCGGCTGATCGCCATCCTCACCAACAGCTTTGCGCCGTGCAACGGACGGTTTCCGCTGCTTATTTTCCTGTGCTCGGTGTTTTTCGCGGGCAGCGCGGCAGGCGGCGCGCTGCTGCTGACCGGCGTCATCGCGGCAAGTGTTGGCTTGACGCTGCTCGTGTCTCGCATGCTCTCGGCAACGGTTTTGCGCGGAGAGGCGGTGTCGTTTGCGCTTGAGCTGCCGCCGTACCGCATGCCGCAGATTGGGCGCGTTATCGTGCGCAGCGTGCGCGACCGGACGCTGTTCGTCCTTGCGAGAGCCGCCGCCGTGGCGGCTCCGGCGGGCGTGCTCATCTGGCTGCTCGCCAATGTGCAGATAGGGAATACCGCTATCCTGTCGCACATCACGGCATTTTTAGACCCGGCAGCGCGGGTGTTCGGGATAGACGGCGTGATACTGCTTGCGTTTATCCTCGGCTTTCCGGCGAATGAGCTGGTCATGCCGCTCATCGTGATGGGCTACCTTTCATCCGGCACGATCGCCTCCGGCGTGGACTTTGCCTCCTTCCGTGCGCTGCTGCTGGCAAACGGCTGGACGGTGCAGACCGCGCTCTGCACACTGGTGCTCACTGTGGCGCACGCGCCGTGCTCGACAACCTGCCTTACCATCCTGCGGGAGACGCGCAGCGCAAAGTGGACACTGGCGGCGGTGCTGATTCCTGCGGGAATCGGGCTTGCCCTTTGCATATTGATACACTGCATGTTTACACTGACAGGCTGAAAAGCAGGCGAAAAGTGCGGTTTTTTTTTTTTTTTTTTTTTTTTTTTTTTTTTTTTTTTTTTTTTTAGGGTAAACCGTATAAAAGTTAAAAAAATATGCATTTCCGAAACAAAACAGCTTGCATAAACCTGCAAAGAATGTTATCATACTAATGGATTCTTTTAGCATTATCCCTGCCGGGTTTCTGCCCTGCAGACCTCGGCTTTTATGCATGCAGATGCATACAGGAACACAATTTGTTTTATGCGGCCTGTGATCAATCAATCACGGCATCTATTGCTTGACCGGCAGGAGGTTTTAGCACGAATGAAAGAAAAAAGCACGATTCTGATCGTAGATGATTCCGAGCTGAATCGCATGATCTTAGCCGATATACTTGGTGACGAATACAATTTTATCGAGGCAGAAAACGGCGCACGCGCGATCGAGCTGCTGCGGACGCACACCGATATCGACCTTATCCTGCTGGATATGGCCATGCCGGAGATGAACGGCTTTGACGTGCTGACCGCGATGAACAACAACCGCCAGATCGAGGATATCCCGGTGGTGATGATCTCGGCGGAGAACGGCATTGAGCACATCGAGCGCGCGTACGACCTCGGCGTTACCGACTATATCAGCCGCCCGTTCGACCGCATGGTCGTCCGGTGCCGCGTGGTCAACGCGCTGATACTGGCCGCCAAGCAGAAGCGGCTGATGCGGCTTGCCGCCGAGCAGATTTACGAAAAAGAAAAGATCAGCGACCTGATGATCAATATCTTCAGCCATATTGTCGAGTTCCGCAACGGCGAGAGCGGCCCGCATGTGCTGCACATCCGCATCATCACCGAGGTTCTGCTGAATCGTCTGGTGCAGAAGACCGACCGCTATGCGCTGACGCAGGAGGATATTCAGCTGATCTCCAATGCGTCCGCCCTGCACGATATCGGCAAGGTCAGCATTCCGGATGAGATCATCAACAAGCCCGGCAAGCTGACAAAGGAAGAATTCGAGATCATGAAGTCGCACACGACGGTCGGCGCGGATATCCTGCACAGCCTGCCGTTCTCCAATGAGGAGCCGCTGCTCAAGACCGCATACGAGATCGCGCGCTGGCACCACGAGCGCTATGACGGCCGCGGCTATCCGGACGGTCTGACCGGCGAGGCGATCCCGATCGCGGCGCAGGTCGTTTCGGTTGCCGATGTGTACGACGCGCTGACAAGCGTGCGCTGCTACAAGCCCGCGTATGACCACGAGACCGCCCTGCGGATGATCGTAAACGGCGAGTGCGGCACGTTCAATCCGCTGCTGCTCGAGTGCCTGCTCGATGGGTCGCTGCAGCTCAGGGAGCGTCTGCTCGAGGCAAACGAGGGATATACGCACACCACGGCGCGCACACAGCAGCTTTCGACCGAAATGATGCTCAAGCAGGCGACGCCGCAGGTCGGACGCTCGATTCAGGCGCTCGAGACCGAGCGCCTCAAGACCGACTTCTTTGCCAGGCAGTCCTGCGGCATTCAGTTCGACTATGACGCGGCAACGCATACCATCTCTGTGACAGACCACACGGATACGCTGCCGTTTACCAGCCGCCTGTATGATACGGAAAAATTCACGATATTCAGCAAGGATGACCTGAACCGCCTGGAAAACGCGCTGTCTGCCACCACGCGGGATGCTCCGGATGTCAGCATGCCGATCACCCTGCGGTTTCAGGAGGTCGGCTGGGAACACGAGTACATGCTCGCGGCCCGTGCGCTCTGGTCGAGTGACGCCCAGCCGCGGTATCTCGGCGCTGTCGGTCAGTTCCGCGAGATGCAGACCGATATCATGCTGCCGGAGATGGAGCTGCCGGATTCCGGCGCTGTCACCGGCAGGCAGCTTGTGGATTCGATGGAGAGCATGAGCCGCATTTTTGATGTGGTGCGGCTGGTTGATCCGAAAAAGGGCGAAGTCCTGCAGCTGAATGCGGACGGCACGTTCTCGGACAGCGTCCAGCCGTGCTTTCCGGTGTGGAATCACGGAAAGAGATGCAGCAGATGCATTGCCTGCCGCTGCATGGAGGACAAGACGCGCATGAGCAGGCTGGAGCTTACCGACGAGTGCGCGTATCAGCTGATTTCGCGGTATCTGATCGTGGACGGACGCGAGTGCGTGCTCGAGCTGGGCAGCAGACTCAGCGACAGCGTTTGGGTGACGAGCGGCGGACGGCGGTTCCGGCTGGATGCCTCGCACGGAGAGGATTTTTATCTGGACCCGGTGACGGGCGCATACGGGCGCCGCTACCTCGAGGACCAGCAGCCCGAGCTGGAAAAGGCGGAGGCGCTGGCGGTGATCGACATTGACCACTTTAAGCAGATCAACGACGAATACGGCCACCTTGCGGGCGATGCGGTGCTGCGGCACGTTGCGAATGTCATTCTCTCGCGCGTCAACACAGCGGACACACTCGTCCGCTACGGCGGCGATGAATTTGTGCTGCTGCTGGCGCATATCCCGCCGGAGAAATTCCGTTCGACACTCGAGCGCATTCGGGGAGCCGTGTATACGACCGAAATCCCGCAGTACGAGAATATCCACCCGACCGTCAGCATCGGCGGTGTGTATCAGGTGCATCCGCTGGTCGATGCCATCCGCCGGGCGGACAAGCTGATGTACTGGGCAAAGCAAAAGCGCAACAACGTACAGACCTGAGGAGGAGTACATACATGAATCTGGAAGAGTTTTACGCACAGATCGGCGGCGATTATGCGGACACGCTGCAGCGCCTGTGCAATGAGAGCATGGTGAAAAAGTTCGTGAAGAAGTATCAGGGCGACCCGACCTGCGCCGATCTGCACAACGCGGTTCTGCAGCAGGACTGGGAAGCTGCCTTCCGCGGTGCGCATACCCTCAAGGGCGTAGCACAGAACCTCGGCTTTGAGCGGCTGTATCAGGTCAGCGCTGTGCTGACCGAGGCCATGAGAGGCAATAAGCCGCTCGAGGACAGGAGCCTGCTCGACGCTGTGGAGCAGCAGGATGCCGCAATCCGCAGAGCGATTTTGGAGCTTGAGTAAAAGCAAAGGACGAACCGTTGGGTTCGTCCTTTTGAGACTGTCGAAAAACTTCGTTTTCCGAACAGTCTCTCGCTCGAAACCACGCTTTCGAGCGAAACCGAAGAAAAACCGCGCCCTACGGGCACATTTTTTCTTCCCTTGTATAAATTCCGAGATACACAAGGTGAATTGCCGCATAGCGGCAAGAGAGGGTGGTCTGGACCATGCTCCCGGAATTTATGAATTTGCTTCGCAAATTCT
>NZ_CDRQNY010000017.1:0-54427 GCF_977037065.1 Butyricicoccus sp.
CCGAGATACACAAGGTGAATTGCCGCATAGCGGCAAGAGAGGGTGGTCTGGACCATGCTCCCGGAATTTATGAATTTGCTTCGCAAATTCTATTTTATGCGTGCTGCCGCACGAAGCGTAAAAATTATAATAATACTTTTTTGACAGCCTCCAAAGGACGAACCGTTGGTTCGTCCTTTTTTCTTGACTTTACCGGATAAAGTGGGTATCCTTAACATAAGAGTAAAGGAGGAAAAACCCATGCAGGTATTGGAAAACGAACGCTTTCGCGTGGAAATTAACGAATTCGGTGCCGAACTGACCCGCTTTACGAGCAAAAAGGACGGCACGGAGTACGTCTGGAAGGGCGATCCGGCGGCATGGAAGCGCCATGCGCCCATTCTGTTCCCAATCGTGGGACGGCTCAAGGATAAGACCTATACGGTGGACGGTAAGCCGTATGAGATCACGCAGCACGGCTTCGGGCGCGATTTGGAGTGGCAGGCACAGAAAATCAGCGGCACCTGTGCGGAATTCACGCTCACGCCGAGCGAGTACACGAAAAAGATGTATCCGTGGGATTTTATCTGCACCGTGCGCTATACTTTGGACGGAAATGCGCTGAAAAAGGAGCATATCGTCAAGAATACGAGCGATTCCGTGATGTATTACGAGGTTGGCGGCCATGACGCCTACACGCTCTGCTGGGAGGACGGCGAGAAGATAACCGACTACTATGTGGAGTTTGAGGGCACGGATGCGCTCAGCCGCATTGCAACCGACGAGAACGTCATGCTGACCGCCGACCGCGTTTCCGTTCCGCTGACCGACGGCAGGCTGCCGATTTCCCGCGAGCTGTTTGCAAACGATGCGGTCATGACCGAGGGTCTGCCGTTCCGCACAGCGACCATTGCCAGCAGCAAAAATCACCGCCGTGTGACGATGGACTTCACCGACTTCGACTATTTCGCAGTGTGGAGCCCGTACAAGGATTTCGAGGTGCCGTTCGTCTGCCTCGAGCCGTGGAGCACCCTGCCGGACGGCAATCACCTTGACCATGCCATCGAGCACAAGCAGGGCATCCGCAAGCTGAATCCAAACGAGAGCGAAACTCTGACGTTCACCACCATCATCGACGAGTAATGCACAGCCTGTGCATAAAAAAGAGGACTGCGTTTGCAGTCCTCTGAGGCTGTCGAAAAACTATCGTTTTCCGAGCAGCCTCTCGCTCGAAACCACGCTTTCGAGCGAATACTGAAGAAAAACCGCGTCCTGCGGACACATTTTTTCTTCCCTTGTATAATTCCCGAGGTACATGCCCCCGGGAATTATGAATTTGCTGTGCAAATTCTATTTTATGCGTGCTGCCGCACGAAAAGTAAAAACGATAGCTTGACTTTATCGACAGACTGAGAGGACTGCGTTGCAGTCCTCTTTGCTTTTACTCTGCGCTCGAAAGCATGAGCTTGATTCGATTTTCCTGGTTAATTTTCGACGCGCCCGGGTCGTAATCCACCGCGACGATATTCGCCTGCGGGTACACCTCGCGGATCTTTCGGATCATGCCCTTGCCCGCGATGTGGTTGGGCAGGCAGCCGAACGGCTGGGTGCACACAATATTGGTCACGCCCTCGCTGATGAGTTCGACCATTTCGGCGGGCAGCAGCCAGCCTTCGCCCATCTTGACGCCCTGACCGATAATGGCGTGCGACTTTTTGCGTACCTCGTCAAACGGCATCGGCGGACGGAAATGACCGTCCTTCTTCATCATTTTGATGATGTCGGCCTGCTTGCCGAGCACAAACTGGTATACCATCTTGTAGACGGCGGCCGTCTTGCCGTTGCGGCTGTACAGCTCGTGGTCGATGACCGAGTTGTAGATGCAGTACAGGCAGAAGTCCATCAGACCGGGCAGCACCGGCTCGCAGCCCTCGCTGAGCAGGAATTCTTCCAGACGGTTGTTGCCGAGCGGCGAGAACTTGACGTAGATCTCACCGACAATGCCGACCAGCTTTTTCTTCTGCGTTTTATCCAGCTTCAGCTTGCCGAACACGGTCAGCACGAACTGGAACAGGTGCTTTACCTCGCCGTAGCGCACCATGCGCTCGCCGGTGAAGCGCCCCGTGACCGCGTCCATGCAGATCTCAATCGCCTTGTCGGTCGAGCCGGGCACGACCTCGTACGGACGGCACTGGTTGGCGACCATCATGATCAGATCACCGATCAAAAGTGCATACGCCACCTGCACGAGCATGGTCTTGGTCAGCTTGAAGCCGGGGTTGCTCTCCAGACCGGAAAAGTTCAGCGAAATGACCGGAATAAAGCCGTAGCCGTTCTTTTCCAGTGCCTTGCGGAGCAGATGGATATAGTTGGAGGCACGGCAGCCGCCGCCGGTCTGCGGCAGGATGAGCGCGATCTTGTGGATGTCGTATTTACCGGATTCGATCGCGTCCATCAGCTGACCGATGACCAGCAGGGCGGGGTAGCAGGTGTCGTTATGTACGTTGCGCAGACCCTGCTCCGCGATATTCGGACCCTCGGTGTGCAGCAGCTCCATGTCGTAGCCGTAGTTTTTCATCAGGCGGCAGATGAGTCCGAGCTGCACGGGCAGCATGTTCGGCACCAGAATCTTATAGGTTTTTCGCATTTCCTCCGTGAACTGCGGGTAGGAATATGCGGGCGTTGCCTCAGGCGTTTTGCTGTTCTGCAAGCTTGCGTCCCTCCTCTACGGCGGCCAGCATACTGCGGATGCGGATTTTTGCCGCACCGAGGTTGCTGATCTCGTCGATTTTCAGCTGTGTGTAAATTTTGCCGCCGTTTTCGCAGATGGCGCGCATCTCGTCGGTCGTGATGGCGTCAATGCCGCAGCCGAAGGACACCAGCTGGATAAGCTGGGCGTTCTCCTTCTGGGTGACGTACTTGGCCGCGCCGTACATGCGCGAGTGGTACGTCCACTGGTTGAGCACATGTACCTCGGGTGCATCGGTCAGCTGCCAGACCGCATCCTCGGACACGATGACCAGACCGAACGACGCGATCAGCTGGTCGATGCCGTGGTTGATCTCCGGGTCAACGTGATACGGACGGCCTGCAATAACGGCAACGTCAAGGTCGTGCTCGTCCGCGTAGCGGATGGCGCGCTGACCCTCGATGCGAACGTCAATGTAGTATTCGTCCTGCGCCATGTATGCGTCCTCGACAGCGGCGATGACCTGCTTTTTCTTAAGCTGCGGGTACTTGCCGCAGAAATACTTAACGGCGTGCTTCGTGAAGTGCTTTTTGTCTGCAAGCTCAAAGTACGGCATCATAAAGTCGAAGTCCGCGAGTGCGGAGACGTTCGCCTTCAAAAGCTCCGGATAGTAGGCAACGACCGGACAGTTATAGTGGTTGGTCGCGCGTTCCTCATCGAGGTTGTAGGTCATGCACGGATAGAAGATCGCGTCCACGCCCTTTTCAAGCAGGTTCTCGATGTGGCCGTGCATCAGCTTTGCCGGATAGCAAACCGTGTCGGACGGGATGGAATGCTGTCCCTGCATGTACATATCGCGGGTGGAAACGTCGCTGAGGACGGTCTCGAAGCCGAGTTTGCGCAGGAATGCCGTCCAGAACGGCAGCAGCTCGAAGTTGTTCAGACCGAACGGCAGACCGATTTTTGCAATCGGGTTTGCAATGCCGGACGGCTCGCCGTAGCTTTTCAGCTTTTCCAGCTTCCATTTATAAAGGTTGGGCAGGTCGGCCTTTTTCGTGCCGCCGAGCGGACGCTCGCAGCGGTTGCCCGAAATGAAGCGGCGGCCGCCGCCGAAGTCGTTAATCGTCAGATTGCAGTGATTTTCGCACAGACCGCAGCGCGTGGAGCGCACGTTGTGCTCGAAGCCTGCGAGAATATCCGTGCCGATGAGCGTGGTGGTGTCGCGGCGGTTGTCCTTGGCGTGCAGTGCTGCGCCGTATGCGCCCATCAGACCCGAGATAGCCGGACGGGTCACGTCGCGGCCGATTTCCTGCTCGAACGAGCGCAGGATGGCGTCATTGAGGAACGTGCCGCCCTGTACAACGATGTGCTGACCGAGGTCGTCCGGCGAGTGGGCGCGGATGACCTTGTACAGCGCGTTCTTGACAACGGATACCGACAGACCGGCGGAAATCGCGTCAATGCCCGCGCCGTCCTTCTGCGCCTGCTTGACGGACGAGTTCATGAACACCGTGCAGCGCGAACCGAGGTCGATGGGGTGCTTTGCGAACAGACCGAGCTTGCAGAATTCCTCGATGGAGTAACCCATCGAGCGGGCGAACGTCTCGATGAACGAGCCGCAGCCGGACGAGCACGCCTCGTTGAGCGAGATATTGTCGATGCACTTGTTGCGGATTTTGAAGCACTTGATGTCCTGACCGCCAATGTCGATGATGAAATCAACATCCGGGCAGAAATGGCGCGCCGCGCGGAAGTGCGCGACTGTCTCGACCAGACCGAAATCCACGCCGAAGGCATTCTGGATGAGCGCTTCGCCGTAGCCGGTGACCGCCGAGGACACGATATGTACGCGGTCGCCGCACAGCTCGTACAGGCGGGTGAGCTGCTCGCGGATAACGTCCGCCGGATTGCCCTTGTTGGACTGGTAGTGGTGGAACAAAATCTGATCGTCCTCACCGATGAGCACCAGCTTGGTGGTGGTGGAGCCGCAGTCGATGCCGAGATATGCGTCGCCCTCGTACATGGTAACGTTCTGCGTCATGACATCGTGCATGGCGTGACGGTGCTTGAATTCCTCGTACTGCTGCTCATCCTCGAACAGCGGCGGCAGGTAGTTGGCAACGACCGGAGCGTCTGCCGCCTTTTCGAGCGCCGCGAGCAGCGAATCGACCGTGTAGGTCTTCTGCGTGCCGCCTGCGTACTCCGCCGCGCCCGCCGCGATGGCATACGGCGCGAGAGCCGGAAAGTGCGCGTGCGCATCGTCCAGCTTCAGCGTCTCCTGAAAGCGCTTCTGCAGACCCTTGAAGAAGAACAGCGGACCGCCGAGAAACAGCACATCGCCCTTGACCTCACGGCCCTGCGCCAGACCGGCAATGGTCTGGTTGACGACGGCCTGAAAGATGGACGCGGCTACGTCCTCCTTGCGGGCGCCCTCGTTGAGCAGCGGCTGAATATCCGACTTGGCAAATACGCCGCAGCGGGACGCGATAGTGTAGATGCGCTCCGCGCCCTGTGACAGTTCATCGAGCTCGGACGGCGTAACGTCCAGCAGGACCGCCATCTGGTCGATGAACGCGCCGGTGCCGCCCGCGCAGGAGCCGTTCATGCGCTCCTCCAGCTGACCGGTGAGGAAGACGATCTTCGCGTCCTCGCCGCCCAGCTCAATGACAACATCGGCCTGCGGAACGTGCACGCCTACCGCCTTGCGGGTGGCGAACACCTCCTGTACAAAATCAATATCTGCGGCTTTCGCCACGCCTAAACCGGCCGAGCCGGTGATGGAACAGCGGAGGGGCGTGTCCGTGCCGATGAGCTCGCGCGCCGCGCGCACCAGCTCGACCGCCTTTTCACGCACCTTGGAAAAATGCCGTTCGTAGTGCTTGTGGATAATCTCTCCATCGCGGACAACGACGATCTTGACGGTCGTTGAGCCGATGTCGATTCCAACATTTACATTCATAATACCCTTGATCTCTCCCATAACAAAACAGAGCGCCGTTCAGGCAATAATAAGGTATCGCCCTGGCGCAAAGTGAATGCGGGTAAGTGCTGCCGTGCGTCAGCCTGAGAAGGCCATATGATGTGATAAATATGCAGGGCAAATTCTTACCTCTATTACTATAACGGTGCAAGCGGAAAATGTCAATGCGGCGATTTTCTCCTTGGCCGCCGAAAATTCCCCTTGACAAAGCCGGAATTTTTATATAAAATATACGGCGTAAGTGAATACATATCCTTATCGAGAGCGGTGGAGGGAACGGCCCTGTGAAACCCGGCAACCTGCGTTGTTTTGCAACGTAAGGTGCCAAATCCGGCGTAAGAATACGAAAGATGAGGGAGCAAAACGAACTTTTCGCTCCCGCTGAGGAGCGTTTTTTAATGCTCTGAAAATGAACTGGAGAAAGGAACTGATACTTAATGGCACATCATTTTTTCACCTCGGAATCGGTTACGGAAGGCCATCCCGATAAAATCTGCGACCAGATCTCGGACGCGATTCTTAACGAGATTTTAACGCAGGATCCGTATGCCCGCGTAGCCTGTGAGACCACCTGCACCACCGGTATGGTTCAGGTAATGGGCGAGATTTCCACTTCCTGCTATGTGGATATCCCGAAGGTTGTCCGCGACACGGTTCGTGAGATCGGCTACGACCGCGCGAAGTACGGCTTTGACTGCGACACCTGCGCTGTCCTGACCGCCATCGACGAGCAGTCCGCCGACATTGCACTCGGCGTTGACAACTCCCTCGAGAGCAAGGAGGGCGCCTCTGAGGCTGACCTCGCCATCGGCGCGGGCGATCAGGGCATGATGTTCGGCTATGCGTGCGACGAGACCAAGGAGCTGATGCCGCTGCCGATCTCTCTGGCGCACAAGCTGGCAAAGCGTCTGACCGACGTTCGCAAGAACGGCACGTTCGACTATCTGCGTCCGGACGGCAAGAGCCAGGTTACCGTAGAGTATGACGAGGACAATCAGCCCGTCCGTGTGGATACGGTTGTTATTTCCACTCAGCACAGCCCGGAGGTGTCCCTCGCGCAGATCCGCGAGGACATGATCGAGCAGGTGGTAAAGAAGGTCATTCCGTCCCATCTGCTGGATGAGAATACCAAGTATTTCATCAACCCGACCGGCCGTTTCGTCATCGGCGGCCCGCACGGCGACTCCGGTCTGACCGGCCGTAAGATCATCGTGGACACCTACGGCGGCATCGGCCGTCACGGCGGCGGCGCGTTTTCCGGCAAGGACCCGACCAAGGTGGACCGCTCGGGCGCGTATGCGGCTCGCTGGGTTGCGAAGAACATTGTTGCGGCAGGTCTGGCAAAGCGCTGCGAGATTCAGCTGGCGTATGCCATCGGCGTTGCCGAGCCGGTTTCCATCATGGTAGAGACCTTCGGCACCGGCGTTGTTGGCGACGATGTGCTTGAGAAGGCCGTAGAGAAGGTGTTCGACCTGCGTCCGGCGGCGATTATCGAGCAGCTTGACCTGCGCAAGCCGATCTACAAGCAGCTGGCAGCCTACGGCCATATGGGCCGCGAGGAGCTTGGCGTCAAGTGGGAGAATACCGATAAGGTTGAGGCGCTGAAGGCAGCGGTGAACGGTTAATTTGCGCTGAAATTGCATAGAGAAAGGCTCTGGAGCATATCCGGAGCCTTTTTTGTATCTCAAATTTCGCGGCAGTTCGCGCACCCCGGAGAGTCGGTGCAGAAAAATTGGCTCACATATCGCGCGTGATTTGCTTGAATCGAATCAAAAACAGCGTTGTCGTCGTAGCTGCCGCCAGCAAATCCGCAACCGGCTCTGCGAGGAACACGGCGAACAGCTTATCCGCGAAAAAGTGCGGCAGGATGAGGATAAACGGTATCAGCAGGAAAACCTTGCGCTCAAGCGCAAGAAAAAGCGAGATTCTCGCCTCGCCGAGCGCCACAAACGACTGCTGAAATCCGGTCTGGAACGCATTGGTAAATCCGAGCGCAAAGTACACGCGCAGCGCCCAGACGGTGCGTTCGACCAGTTCCTCATCCGAGGTAAACAGGTGCACGACCGTGTGGGGGAACAGCTGCACAGCCGCCCAGATGGAGAACGCGAACACGAACGCCGCCGCGAGATTCAGCTGCACGACGCGCTTCATGCGGTCGGGCCGCTTCGCGCCGCAGGCGTAGCTGAGGATGGGCTGCGCGCCCTGCGCGAGTCCAGTCAGCGGCAGCTGCACCATTTGCGCCACCGAGGTCAGGATGGTCATTGCGCCGACCGCTGCATCGCCGCCGTACTTCTGCAGCGATACGTTGAACGCGATGGTGAGCAGGCTTTCTGTTGACTGCATGACAAACGGGGACGCGCCCAGACCGACTGCGGATGCCAGGACCGGTCGGTCAATACGGAAATACGCGCGTTTTAAGCGCAGAACCGTCTGCTTTCCGGTCAGAAACCGCAGAACCCATGCCGCAGACACCGCCTGCGAGATAATTGTCGCCACAGCCGCGCCGCGCACGCCCATTTTCAGCACGAAGATGAACAGCGGGTCAAGCACGGTGTTGAGCACCGCACCGATGACAACGGTTTTCATCGCAACCGACGAGCGGCCCTGCGCGGTGATGAAGCCGTTCAGACCCAATGACGTCATCACGAAAACCGTGCCGAGAACGTAGAGGTTGAGGTACTGCATCGCATACGGCAGGGTGTCGGCAGATGCGCCGAACAGTTTCAGTAATGGCGCCTGAAACAGCAGGAAAAGTGCTGTCAGCACGAGTGCAAGCGCCCAGAGCGCCGCCGTACACGTTCCGAGGATGCGTTCTGCGCGGTCGTGCTCCTTTGCGCCGAGCGCGATAGACGCCCGCGGTGCGCCGCCCATGCCGATGAGCGCCGCGAATGCGGAAATGAGCGTGATAACAGGGAAGGTGACGCCCATGCCGGTCAGCGCCAGCTTGCCCTCGAGCGGGATGCGTCCGATGTAAATACGGTCCACGATGCTGTACAGCAGATTGACCACCTGTGCCGTAATGGTCGGCAGCGCCAGCCGAAAGAGCAGCGGCCCTACGGGTGCTGTGCCGAGGGCCGCTGTCTGGTTATTCTGTTGTTCACTCATGCCTTGCTGTCCTCGCGGATGAGCACGCGGATGGCCTCCACGGCGGCCTTTACGCCGCGCTCGGTGGCGTCAGGCGGGATGGCGGGAGCGTCATCGTTGTCCGCGTTCCACAGCACGTTGAGCACCGCGCCGCACCGAACGTGCAGCACCTGCGCGACGATCATGAGCGCGGCTGTCTCCATCTCGCTGGTGAGCGCGCCTGCCGCCTTCCATGCCTTCCACTTGGCGGTCAGCTCGTCCGCGATGGGCATCTGAGCGGGACGGATCTCGCCGTAAAAGCTGTCCTTGGACTGGATTACGCCCGTGTGATACGGGTAGCCGAGCGCCTTGGCGGCTTCGTTCAGCGCGGAAACGACCGCGAAATCCGCAACAGCGGGGAACTCGATGGGGAGGTACTCGCGGCTCGTGCCCTCCTGCCGGATGGCGCCGGTGGCGATAACGATGTCGCCGCCCTTTACCTTGTCCACAATGCCGCCGGACGTGCCCACACGAATGAACGTGTCCGCGCCGCACTCGACCAGCTCCTCCATGGCAATGGCCGCCGACGGGCCGCCGATGCCGGTCGAGCACACGGCAACCGGAACGCCGTCCAGAGAGCCTGTCCACAGCGTGTACTCGCGGTTGTGCGCGATCTGCTTCGGGTCATCGAAATACTGCGCGATCTTCTCGCACCGCGCCGGGTCGCCGGGCAGAATGACGTACCGCCCGATATCGCCCTTTGTGATTTGAATGTGCATCTGCCTGCCGTCGATCAACATACGATTTCACCCTCCCGTTCTACGGTTCTGATGTTTTTCTCCGCCTTGCTGCGCGGCAGCATGACCTCATGCCCGCAGCCAAGGCATTTCAGCTTGAAATCCATACCGATACGCAGCACCTGCCACTGGTTGCAGCCGCACGGGTGCTGTTTTTTCATGGTAAGAATGTCGTTTACCTGTATATCCATTGGAATCACTTCCTCTACCTTTTTCTATCTAAACAGGGGATTGGGATTGTTAAATCCGCTCTAAAAGGCACACGCAGTGCGCGGCAATGCCTTGTTTGGAGCCGGTAAAGCCCAGTCCCTCCTCGGTGGTGGCCTTGACCGAAACCTGCTCGACCGCGCAGCCGATGGCGGCGGCAAGATTCTCGCGCATCTGCAGGATGTGCGGCGCGAGCTTGGGCGCCTGTGCGAGTACGGTCGCATCTAAATTGCCGAGCTGCCAGCCGCTTTCGCGCACGAGCGCGGCAACGTGCCGCAGCAGCGCGATGCTGTCCGCGCCCTTGTAGCGCGGGTCGGTATCCGGGAAATGCTTGCCGATGTCACCGAGCGCGAGTGCGCCGAGCAGGGAATCCATGACGGCGTGCGTGAGCACGTCCGCGTCCGAGTGCCCGTCCAGACCAAGCTCAAACGGAATGTTCACACCGCCGATGATGCACGGCCTGCCGGAGACCAGTCTGTGTACGTCGTAACCGTGTCCGATGCGCATATTACTTGTCCTCCCTTGTGAGGAGCGCTTCTGCAACGAGAATGTCCTCCGGCGTGGTGATTTTAATGTTCTGGTAGCTGCCGTGGGTCGCCTTGACGATGGTGCCGAGCGACTCGACAGCCGCGCAGTCATCGGTGAAGCTGTAGCCGCGCTCGGCAGCCGAGGTGAGCGCACGGCGGAGCAGGTCCTTGCGGAACACCTGTGGGGTCTGCACCGCGGCAAGCGTGTCGCGGGCGACATCGGCGGCGATATTGCCATCCTCGATGCGCTTGATGCTGTCCTTGACCGGAACGACCGGCGCGGCAGCGCCAAACTCAGCAGCGGTGGTAACCGCCTCGGTGATAACGGCCTCGGAGACGAGCGGGCGGGCGCCGTCGTGTACGGCAACGAGCACAGCGTTTTCCGGTGCGGCCGTGATGCCCGCGAGAACGGATTCCGTGCGGGTCTCGCCGCCGCGCGTTACCGTGCACAGCTTGTCAATGGAGAAGGCCTTCGCCAGCTCGGTGTAGGGCATAATGTCCTGCTCGCGGCAGACGAGCACGATATCGCGGATGGCGGCGCATTTCTGGAAGGCGGAAAGCGTGCGTGCGAGGACGGGTACGCCGTCAATCTCGAGCAGCAGCTTGTTTTCGCCGCCCATGCGGCGGGAGGAGCCTGCCGCAACGATTACAGCGCATACGGCGGGGAGATCAGGTTTTTTTCTGCGTTTTCCCAGCATAATTTTTCGGTCCTTTCTATAAAAGGCTCTGCCGAACAGCAAAGCCTTACAGTTGGTTTGAGCAGCAACAGCACAGGCTGTTTGTATGCTTCTATTTTACACGCTTTCGGCAGCTTTTACAAGAGGAACGCGGGTGGGAGAGGGTAACATTGTTGTCGGTGCAGCCGATTTTAGGTGTTGCGCGGCACTGTTATACTCCAGAGTACCTTCTCTTGCCCTTCGGGCAATTCACCTTGTGCCGCGCCTGCGCAGACTAAACCGCCTGTGTAGCAGTCAAGTAGCCGAAATGCGGAAAGGTGTTATACCGCGCGGAAGAAAAAATCCTCTGCCGTTCTCCTTTTCCGTGCTTACGCAGTCTACCATCTGCGCCCAAGGTAGGCTTACAAGGGAAAAGGGTGTTCAAAGAGGGTAGAAACCGCAGGTGTCTACCCTTTTTGCCCCCTGCCGTGGATACGGCAATTTCGTACCGCGATTGCCGCACTGACAAACGCCATCCACCCGCCGCCGCCTGCTCTCCACAGGAGGACACCGCCCGCAAGGAGGACGAGAACGGACACGCCCGCAATCCCGTTCAGCAGGCGTGTAAACCGTCCGTCCGCGAGGTGCCGGAGCGCCATGCCGCCGTCGAGCGGGGGCACGGGCAGCAGGTTGAACAGCCCGAGCAGCGCACTCGCGCCGGCAAGCCGGTACGCGCCGAGCGGGTTCGCCAGTGCGGTGAGCGCAAAGCTGGCCGCCGGTCCGGCGAGGCAGATGGCGGCGCGCGAAAACGGCGACGGCGGCAGGGAACATTTGAGCACAGCGCCGCAGGCGGTCAGGCACAGCCGGTGCACCGTGCCGCCGGACAGCCGAATGACGAAAAGGTGTCCGCACTCGTGTACAGCCGCCGCCAGCAGGAAAATGGGGAGCACGCCGCTCTCATCCGCGCACCAGAGCGCGGCCAGCAGCACAAGAAAGCCGTCGCGGACCTGAATCCGGCTCACAGCGCAAGATAGTCGGCAGGATCGAGCGCCGCGCCGTTGTGCCACAGCTCGAGGTGCAGGTGCGGACCGGTGGCGTTGCCGGTCTGGCCGACTTTGGCAATTTCCTGTCCGCAGGTGACGGTATCACCGACTTTGGCGGAAATGCTGCTGCAGTGCGCGTATAGGGTTGCAAAACCGTCCGCGTGGTCGACAATGATGTACAGGCCGTAGCCGGATTCACCGGTCTCGCGCACCGTGCCGTCCGCGAAGGCGGTGATGGGCGTGCCCTCGTCTGCGGCAAGGTCAAGCCCGTAGTGGAAGCCCGGCTGACCGGTGATGGGACTGAGCCTGCTGCCGAAAGAGGACGTCAGCGTGCCGGAAGTCGGCGTGGTGTGCTCGAACTCCAGCGGATAGACGGTCTGGTCAACCGTGTCGGGGAACAGGGTCTGGTCGCGGTCTAAAATATCGTCCGCACCGCCGGAGGATTCCGCGGGAACGGTATCTTCGGGCATGGCAGAGCCGCCGAATACCGCGAGAACATGGTCCGCGTTTGCCGCGCCGGAGAGGGCGGAAGCCGCCTTTTCGCGCACGGTCTGCGCGAAGGGGATGTCGGCGTACTTTATCACACCGGCAGCGAGAACCAGCGTTACGATGAATAGCAGTCCTTTTCCGTGGCGTTTTTCGGTCATGGGGTACCTCCTTGAAATGTTGCACAGATTGAATGAACACCGCAGGGCGAGGGCACCCCGCCCTACGAATATCTTATGAATAGCGAAGAAGGTCTATGATGTTCTCAGCGTGAGAAAAATTTTGCAGGCTCTCTCTGCAAAAACGGCGGCAAGATGGAAGTAATTTGCAGGAATCCTTGCAGGGCGGACAAGTGTTCTTGTGAGAAGATACAAAAAACGTAAAGTTACTCAAAAGATAATCAGTAGATTATCTGAAATTGTATTCTCAGCGCAAAAAAAGTGCGCCGAAATGCGGAAATGGTAGTATAATGTGAAGCATAATCCAAGACACCCGATAGGGTATGCCGATTCGGGGGAAACAAAGGAGAAGATTTCACCATGAAGAAAACACTCAGTATGCTTCTTGCCGGCGCTATGCTGGCTACGGCGCTGACCGGCTGCGGCGGTTCCGCTTCGAGCAGCTCCGATGCGCAGAACAGCGGCAACTCCGACAGCACCGCTTCCGGCACTGCCTTCAAGATTGGCGGCACCGGCCCGCTGACCGGCGCGGCTGCTATTTACGGCAACGCTGCAAAGAACGGCGCGCAGATCGCTGTTGACGAGATCAACGCTGAGGGCGGCGATATTCAGTTTGAGCTGAACTATCAGGACGATGAGCACGACGCCGAGAAGGCTGTCAACGCCTACAACACCCTGAAGGACTGGGGCATGCAGCTGTCTCTCGGCTCCGTAACCTCCAAGCCGTGCGAGGCTACCGCCGCTGAGAACTACAGCGACCGCATTTTCGCGCTGACCCCGTCCGCATCCTCCGTTGCAGTAACCGAGGGCAAGGACAACGTATTCCAGATGTGCTTTATGGACCCGAACCAGGGCACCGCATCCGCGCAGTACATTGCAGAGCAGAAGCTCGGCACCAAGATTGCGATCATCTGGAAGAACGATGACGTTTACTCCACCGGCATTCACGACAAGTTCGTAGAAGAGGCAAAGGCCAAGGGCCTCGAGGTCGTTTCCGACAAGACCTTCACCGATGCTTCCGCGAATGACTTCTCCGTTCAGCTGAACGATGCAAAGAGCAAGGGCGCTGACCTGGTATTCCTGCCGATGTACTATCAGCCGGCATCCCTGATCCTGACGCAGGCAAACAGCATGGGCTACAAGCCGAAGTTCTTCGGTGTAGACGGCATGGACGGCATTCTGACCATGGAAGGCTTTGATCCCAAGCTGGCTGAGGGCGTAATGCTGCTGACCCCGTTCAACGCAGACGCAACCGACGAAAAGACCGCTTCCTTCGTTAAGAAGTACAAGGAGCAGTTCGGTGAAACCCCGAACCAGTTCGCAGCCGACGCTTACGACTGTGTTTACGCTTACAAGCAGGCACTCGAGAATGCAGGCGCTACGCCGGATATGTCCGCTGAGGACCTGTGCGACAAGATGATCGAGCAGTTCACCTCCATGACCTTTGACGGTCTGACCGGCGAGGGCATGACCTGGGATGAGACCGGTGCCGTATCCAAGTCCCCGAAGGGCATGGTTATCGAGAACGGCGCTTACGTTGGTATGTAAGACCCTCTAAGGGGGACTCTGTCCCCCTTAGATACCAAAAAAGTTCCGTAGAAACTTTTTTGGATAACCCCCTCACCTTTGCACGGCAAAGGTGTCGCGCCGCGATGGCGCGGGCAGCGGTGTCCCGGACGGGCAAAGCTCGCCCGGGACATATTAAGAATGCAAGGGCGAGTGAAGGAGGTCTGGAAGCAGTCCTCCTTTACCGCTATTTATAAAAAGGTATACCTGTACCGCAGGGCGGGCTGTCCTGCGGAGAAGGTATCATCCACCGAAGGTTATGGGGTGGGGCGGTGGCTTGACCATTGCCGAACCACTGCCCCATTTCATAAACAAGAGAAACAAAGATTTGAGGTGTTCCAAACCATGAGCTTTTTGAATCATTTGATCAGCGGCATCAGTCTGGGCAGCATCTACGCCATCATCGCACTCGGCTACACGATGGTTTACGGCATTGCCAAAATGCTGAACTTCGCACACGGCGATGTTATCATGGTAGGCGGTTACATGTGCTTCTGCGCTACCACCTATCTCGGCTGGCCGGCGTGGATGGGCGTTGTGCTGGCAGTCATTGTCTGCACCGCGCTCGGTGTTGTTATTGAGAGACTTGCCTACAAGCCGCTGCGCATGGCGCCGTCGCTGGCGGTGCTGATCACGGCCATCGGCGTGTCGTACTTCCTGCAGAATGCGGCGCTGCTGATCTGGTCCTCCAACCCGAAGACCTTTACCTCGGTCGTTACCGGCGAGGCGCTCAGCCTGTTCGGCGGTCAGCTGCAGATCTCCAAGGTGACGCTCGTTGCCATTGCAGCCTGCCTTGTCATCATGGTCGCTCTGATGCTGTTCACCGGCAAGAGCAAGGTCGGCACGGCGATGCGTGCGGTTTCCGAGGACAAGGGCGCCGCGCAGCTGATGGGCATCAACGTCAACACGACCATTTCCATCACCTTTGCGATCGGCTCGGGTCTCGCAGCTATCGCGGGCGTGCTGCTGTGCTCCGCGTACCCGACCCTGATGCCGACCACCGGCTCTCTGCCGGGCATCAAGGCATTTACCGCTGCCGTATTCGGCGGCATCGGCTCGATTCCGGGCGCGTTCATCGGCGGCATTCTGCTCGGCATTATCGAGATCTTCGCCAAGGCGTACATTTCCACGCAGCTGTCGGACGCGATCGTGTTCGCAGTGCTCATCGTGGTGCTGCTGGTCAAGCCGGACGGCCTGCTCGGCAAGCATGTGAGCGAAAAGGTTTAAGGGGGCAGTCATATGAACAAGTTAAAATCCTATGCTGCGTCCAAGCGCGGACGTGACACGCTGCTGTGCTTCGGCATTGTCATCATTGCGTATATCATCGTGCAGTTTGCCATCGCAGGCGGCGGCATCTCCAGCCAGATCAAGGGTCTGCTCGTGCCGATCTGCTCGTATGTTGTCATGGCGATCTCGCTCAACCTGACCGTCGGCATCCTCGGCGAGCTGTCGCTCGGCCATGCGGGCTTTATGTCGGTCGGCGCGTTTGCGGGCATTGTCACCACCACCTGTCTGGCGGATGCGATTCCGCTTGCACCGCTGCGTCTGGCTGTTGCCATGGTCGTTGCCGGACTGTTTGCGGCGATTGCGGGTGTCATCGTCGGCGTGCCGGTACTGCGCCTCAAGGGCGACTACCTCGCCATCGTAACCCTCGCCTTCGGTGAGATCATCAAAAACATTGTAAACGTTATGTATCTCGGTCTGGATGATGCCGGTCTGCATTTCAGTCTGGTCAACCAGAATTTCCAGCTGGGCGACGGCGGCAAGATGATCATCAACGGCCCGATCGGCGTATCCGGCGTCACCAAGCTCTCCACCTTCACCTCGGGCGTTGTGCTCATCCTCGTTACGCTGTTCTTCGTGCTGAATTTTGTAAACAGCCGCACGGGACGTGCTGTCATGGCGGTCCGCGACAACAAGATCGCCGCTGACTCCATCGGCATCTCCACCTCGCACTACAAGCTGCTCGCGTTCGTGGTCTCCGCGGCGTTCGCAGGTATGGCGGGCACGCTGTACGCGATGAACTTCTCCACCGTTACGGCGGCAAAGTTTGACTTCAACACCTCCATTCTGGTGCTCGTATTCGTCGTTCTCGGCGGTCTGGGCAACATCTGGGGTTCGATTATCGCCGCAACGCTGCTGACGCTGCTGCCCGAGCTGCTGCGCGGCCTGAGCAACTACCGTATGCTCATCTACGCAATCCTGCTGATTGCAATGATGCTGTTCAACAACTCCTCCTTCAAGGTTCGCCTGCTGGAGAAGCGCGCAATGCGTCAGATGGAAAAGGCCGAAAAGGCCGGCGGCAAGAAGGAGGGTGCGTAAGCCATGGCAATGCTGGAAGTTACTTCGCTCGGCATTTCGTTCGGCGGTCTGCGTGCCGTTGACGAGCTGAGCATGAAAATCGAAAAGGGCGGTCTGGTCGGCCTCATCGGCCCGAACGGCGCAGGCAAGACCACCGCGTTCAATATGCTGACCGGCGTGTACCGCCCGACCGACGGCGGCATCCGTCTGGACGGACAGAACCTCATCGGCAAAAAGCCGCATGAAATCTGTAAACTGGGCGTTGCCCGCACGTTCCAGAACATCCGCCTGTTCTCGCAGCTGAGCGTGCTGGATAACGTAAAGACCGGTCTGCACAATCAGATCACCTACTCGTTCGCAGAGAGCATGTTCCACCTCGGCTCCTACCGCAAAAAGGAGAAGCAGATGGATGAAAAGGCGATGGAGCTGCTGCGCGTGTTCGATCTGGACGGTGTAGCCGACTACAAGGCGGCAAACCTGCCGTACGGCAAGCAGCGCAAGCTCGAGATCGCGCGTGCGCTCGCTACCAACCCCAAGCTGCTGCTGCTCGACGAGCCTGCCGCGGGCATGAACCCGAACGAGACCGAGGAGCTGATGGAGACGATCGAAATCGTCCGCAAGAGGTTCGGCGTAACCGTCCTGCTCATCGAGCATGACATGAAGCTGGTCTCCGGCATCTGCGAGTACCTGTATGTGCTCAACTTCGGCCGTCTGCTGGCTGAGGGCACGCCCAAGGAAGTGCTGAGCAATCCGGAAGTCGTTAAGGCATATCTGGGCGAATAAGAAAGGAGGAAACAAGTATGGCAATGTTGGAAGTAAAGGACATCAACGTGTATTACGGCCTTATCCATGCGCTGCGCGACGTTTCCTTCGAGGTAAACGAGGGTGAGGTCGTAGCGCTCATCGGCGCGAACGGCGCGGGCAAGACCACCACGCTGCACACCGTCACGGGTCTGCTGCCGTCGAAGGGCGGCACGGTGACGTTTGAGGGCAAGGACATTACGCACAAGCCGGGTCATGCCATCGTAAAGCTGGGCATGAGCCACGTTCCGGAGGGCCGCCGCGTGTTCGCGGGTCTGACGGTCGCGGAGAACCTGCGTATGGGCGCGTATACCCGCCCGAAGAATGAAATCCCGGAGTCGCTGAAAATGGTCTATGAGCGTTTTCCGCGTCTGGAGGAGCGTAAAAATCAGGCAGCCGGTACGCTGTCCGGCGGCGAGCAGCAAATGCTTGCGATGGGCCGCGCACTGATGAGCAAGCCGCGCATCCTGCTGCTCGATGAGCCGTCTATGGGTCTGTCGCCGCTGTTCGTAGGCGAGATCTTCAAGATCATCGAGGAAGTGTCCAAGGCAGGCACCACTGTCCTGCTGGTAGAGCAGAACGCAAAGAAGGCGCTGTCCATCGCGGACCGTGGCTACGTCCTCGAAACCGGCAAAATCGTCAAGACCGGCAAGGCGTCCGATCTGCTGAATGATGACTCTATTAAGAAGGCTTATCTGGGAGAATAAAGGTAATCCTTGCATCGCAGGGCGGGATGACCGCACCCCGCCCTGCGGAAAACGTGACCCATTGATAAAAGGGGGTAAAAACAATGAAACCATACGTTATCACCATCGCGCGCCAGTACGGTTCGGGCGGCAAGACGGTCGGCAAGATGCTGGCGGACAAGCTGGGCATTCCGTTCTACAACCGCGAGATCATCACCATGGCGAGTGAGGACAGCGGTGTAAACGCCATGCTGTTCTCGGACGAGCGTCTCAAGGGCGATTTCCTGACGCGCCTGCGCGCGCATTATCACGGCAACACGCCCGTGCCGAACGACTCGTCCAAGTCGTACCTCAAGGATGAGGCGCTGTTCGCCTATCAGGTGAAGATCATCCGCCGGCTGGCGGATCAGGGTCCGTGCGTTATGATCGGCCGCTGCGCCGACTATATTCTGGCAGGCCGACCGGATGTTGTGCGCGTGTTCGTCCATGCGGACAAGGATTTCTGTCTTGAGCAGGCCATGAAGGTAGACTCGCTGCCCGAGAACGAGGTCGAGAAGAAAATTGCCGAGATCGACGAGTACCGCGCCCGCTACTACAAGCACCACACCGGCCACGACTGGTATGATGCGCGGAATTATGATCTGTCGCTCAACAGCGGCGTGCTCGGCTTTGACGGCACGGTTGAAGAGATCATCAAGTATATGGAAGTGCGCGAGCAGTTTCAGAAGTAAATAGGGGAGAACCGTCTGTGAGAGCAGGCGGTTTTCTTTTTTGCGTTTGGCGGTTGAAAGGGGCTGCACAGGTTTAATCATTTTGAAAGGATTTACCGTAGGGTGCGCCAAGGTGAATTGCGGCAACGCCGCAAGAGAAGGTGCCCTGGGGTACGACTCGGCGCACCGCATGTAAATTCATTTTCGACGGATATCCCGTAGGGGAGCACATTGTGCTCCCACGCCACTGTTCAATGGGCGCGTGTGAATGGTAAATCCGCCGATGGTTCACACGCACGGACGCAACGGTAACGTCTGTTGTGGGCGAACACTGTTCGCCCCTACGGGATAACGTGTACAGACCGGATAGTAACGGTGCGCCGAGGTCGTACCCCAGGGCACCTTCTCTTGCCCTTTGGGCAATTCACCTTGTCGCACCCTACGGTTATATTTAATCGGTTCCGTTGTTGTTGGATTTGGACGCGCAATGCGCACCCTACGATGTCGTATGCCACGGCAGGAAAACGGTGCAGATTCGACCTGAAAAAACTTTTTCAAAAAAATTTGAAAAAAAGGGTTGACGAAACGGGGATTCTGTTATATACTAAACAAGTCGTCAGCGATGAGTCATCAAAAACGACAACAACTTAACAAGATGGAGAGTTGGCTGAGTGGTCGAAGGCGCACGATTGGAAATCGTGTAGGCGTGATGAGCGTCTCTAGGGTTCAAATCCCTAACTCTCCGCCAAAAGTGAGCTGAAATCGTACGGTTTCAGCTCTTTTTGTTTATCTGCGGCGTGGAAAAGTTGCAAGTAAATTTCTGACATACGCAGGGTAAAAATCGAAAATGGCACAAAAGTGGCACAACATTTATAGAGCATGTCCTCCGAATACGCGGAGGTTTTTTGATTTCCCGGAAAATATTTTTTTCGGAGTTGACCATTTGCGGTCAATTTTTTATCCGTTCCGGCGGTAGGGTAAAGGGAGGTGCTCACATGGGCAGAAACAGAAAAGTTGGATTGGACTGGTGGCCGCGCGACATCGGCCTGTACCGTGACCCGAAGCTGAGAGCCGCACGGCAGAAATTCGGCGTGCTCGGGCCGTATGTGTACGAATGCCTGCTCGACATTGCCTACGGCGACAAGGGCTACTACATCGCCTACAGCGGCGAGGGCCGCGAGGACACGCTGTGGCAGCTCCGCGAGTACACCGCCGGACTGGAAAACGTGACGATCGAAACACTGGCCGCCGTAGTCGATCAGCTGGTGGCAAGCGGCTTGTTCCATGCTGCATTATATGAACGCGGTTTTCTCACATCCAAAAGAATACAGATGGGGTATTTCATCGCAACCTTAGGACGAAATGCCCAGCAGATCAACTTTGACATTTGGCTGCTCTCCGAGGACGAAATGAGGGAGAAAAACCCAAGTGGCAAGGCTTTTATTCTGCGCTCCTTTATTTCTCGCCAAGAAAAGGGCATTTCTCGCCAAGAAATCGGTATTTCTCGCCAAGAAAGTACACAGAGCAGAGAAGAGCAGAGAACAGTAGAGCAGAGAACAGTAGAGGACAGTAGAGCAGAGCAGACCAGAGAAGAGAAAGCAGTTACGGCTGATTCTGGTCTGACGACCGAACTGGAAGAAAAACTGAATTGTAAGTTTGACCATAATTTCTGTCTGGAGCTGCGCAGGCTGCAGAACAAGGGGATGCAACGTGAGGTGTTCTTAGATACCGCCCGACAGACGGCTGAGAATGCACCGCGCAATCCGGCAGGGTATTTCCGCACGCTGCTGCAGAACTGCGAGCGTGACGGCATTCTCACCGCTGAGGATATGCAGAAACGGGCAAAGCCCGCACCGGCGCAGCCTGCAATCGGGCCGTCGAGCGAACAGCTGTCCGCGTTCGATCGGGAATGGTACGAGCGGGTCAAGCGGTACACAAGGGAGAAGGCGGTGCCGTCATAACCCTTTTCAACCGCGCCCGTGTCTGCTATAATGAGACAGACAAGAGAGGTGATTAGGATGGGCTACATTCGCCGTCCTGCGTATTACAAGGCATTCCGGTGCATCGGCTCGGACTGCACGGAAAACTGCTGTATCGGCTGGGAGATTGACGTAGACGAGGATTCCCTTGCGTACTACGAGACCGTTCCCGGCGATTTTGGCGAGCGTTTGCGCGCGAGCATTGCGCCTGCGGACGCGCAGACCGGGGAGCCGGCGCATTTTCGTCTGGACGCCGAGGAGCGGTGTCCGCTGCTGAACGACTGCAACCTGTGCGAAGTGCTGCTTCACTTAGGCGAGGACAAAATGGCGCAGATCTGCACCGACCACCCGCGGTATTACGAGTGGTTTTCGGATGGCCGCGAGGACGGTCTCGGCTTGTGCTGTGAGGCTGCCGCCGAATTGATACTCGCGCAGACCGGCGCACCGGCGTTTGACGTGACCGAGGCGGACGGCGTATCCGAAACCGGCACGGAGGCCGAAACCGAACTCGAGAACGTGCTGTTTTCCATGCGCGATGCGCTGTTCCGGCTGGCGTGCGAGGACGCGCCGTTCGATGACAAGGCCGACAGGCTCTACCGCACGGCAAAGGCGCAGCAGGAGCAGTACGACGACCTGCTGTTCCCGTTCCCCGAGGGGGAGGACGAGGATGCAGACGAGACGGACGAGGACACGGTTTCGTGGTCGCAGGCGTTCTGGCGGGAGAGCACGCTTACGAGCCTGCTCGAGCTGCTGCTCGGCTTTGAGATCAACAAGGACGACTGGCGCACGCTGCTGACCGGCGCAAAGGCGCGTCTGCCGGAGATTATCGCACGCAGAGAGGCGTTTTGGCAGGCGTATCAGGGCAAACGCCAGGAATACGATAACCTGCTGACGTACTTCCTGTACCGACACTTTATGAAGGCGCTCGGGGACGACGCCGTGCAGGACAAGGTGCAGCTGGCGCTCGTGAGCACGGCGGTCATTCAGCTGCTCGATGTGTACGAGTGGCTCACCAAGGGCGAGGTCACGCACTGGGCGCAGATCTGCATCTGCAAGGCGTACTCGCGCGAGATTGAGTATAACGAGGACAATACCGAGCAGCTTGCCGCGTTTTCCGTCCTTGACGAAATGGAATAAAACAGAACACCGCGGACTGGGGGGTCTGCGGTGTTTTTGTTTTTGCGGCGCTGAACCACAGCGGGGGAGTGCGGCACTTGCCACGGGGATGACGCCGTACCCACGGCAGTGGGCAAAAAGGAAGGGACACCTGCGGTTTCCCTTCCTCTTTGGACTCCTACCTTTCCCTAATATCACCCGTGAGCAGCTTGCCGCCATGCTGTACCGCTATGCCGGTGAGCCGGACGGCGCGGCGGACCTGTCTGCCTACACGGACGCAGGCTCGGTTTCCACGTATGCGGAAAAGGCGGTGCAGTGGTGCGTCAAGAACGGTATTCTGACCGGTAAAACGTCCTCGACACTCGCTCCCAAGGCTACGGCAACCCGCGCGGAGTGCGCGGAGTGCGCGGCAATGCTGCAGCGGTTCGCTGCACTCTGACTGTCGCGAAACTACAGTTTCGCCGACAAGTAGGAACGGACCGTGGGCCGTTCCAAAGTCGTCCGAAAGTTCCGCCCGTTGGTTGAAACTTTCTCCCTCCGGAAGTATAAAAATTTGCGCTATCCTTGCGCGGTTTCTTGACCGCGCTGCGCTGATACATGCTCCCCGTTTTTATGGATTGCAATGCAATCCTATTGAATGCGCGCTAACGCGCGAAGAGAACGAGAAAGCAACAGCCTGAACGAATGAAAGAGCACCGCAGTTTGCATTCTGCGGTGCTGTTTTTGTCCTTCAAAACATACGGAAGTCTACGCAGAACGGTAACAGTCGGTACACCGTTTCAACACACAGCAAATATAGTATAAGACTATACCACATAGCGGTATAGTCTCATATCAAAGGAAGGGAGGCGGCGGCATGCAGACGAGCATACAGGCAGTCCGCGCACGGACGGACGAGCCGTTTTTGGAGCGGTTCATTGAGGCACACGAGGCATTTGTTCTCCGGTGCGCGAGCAGGCATGCAGGCTTTGCGGTCACGCGAAGCGACGATGAATACTCGGTCGCGCTGCTGGCCTTCTACGAAGCCATCAAGGGCTACGACCCGGCAAGCGGGCCGTTCGGCGCGTATGCGTCGCTTGTGATTGGCAGACGCCTTGCCGACCATTACCGCAGTCAGCACCGGTTTGACGCGGAAACGCCGCTTGCCCCGCAGACGTTCGACGGCACGGTGGACTGCGAGAGCGCGGACGCCGCCATGCAGCAGGCGGTCGCGGAGCAGATGAGCGAAGCAAAGCCGGTCAGCGCACAGGACGAAATCGAGGCGGCAAACACGGTGTTTGAGAAGTATGGGTTCGCGTTTTATGATTTAGCGGCAAGCTCGCCCAAGTCGGACAAGACGCGCCGCAGCTGTGCCGTGGCGGTCGGCACGCTGCTGCATTCGCCGGTGCTGTTCGCGTCCATGCAGAGCGCGCACAGCCTGCCGATCAAGGCACTGGCGCAGCAGTGCGGCGTGTCCGCGCGGACGCTCACCCGTCACCGGGATTACATTGTAGCGGCGGCGCTGCTCATCGACGGCGATTACCCCATCCTCTGCACCTATCTGCAGACCATGCGCAAGGAGGCAGAGCAATGCGTGCGATAATTACGGATATTCGAGCGGGAAAGGCCGCCGCACTCGCGGAGGACGGCACGGTTCACCTTGTAGACGCGAAGAACAGAGCAGTCGGACAGGAGATTCGGATTCCGGCGAAGCACCGCAGACATTGGAAAAAGCCGCTGACCTGGGCGGCGTGTGTGGCTGTCCTGTGCGGCATGGCGACCACCGGCGTGTACGCCGCGTATGAGCCGTATGCCAGCGTCAGCGTCGTGGGCGGCACGGACAGCGTGGAGTACACGGTAAACCGGTTCGATCAGGTGCTCGGCACCCGCGTTTCCGGCAAGGAGCAGCCGCCGGACGGCAAAATTCCGCGGTTTGCACACATTGATAAGGCGGTGGAGCATACCGTCCGGCAGGAAGCAAAGGAAGGCGAGCGCGTCAGCATCACCGTGACCTCGCGCAGCAGCGGCCACGCCGAACGGCTCCGTGAGCATATTGACGATCGGTTTCGGCAGTCCGGCGATAAGAGAAACCCGCCTGAGGTGAGGGTGCAGCCGCCGCAGGACGCAGGGAACGCTCCGGGAGAGAGCCGGCAGAGTGAAAGCGCAGAGCAGGTATAAAAATGCTCCCGCGCTTGACTTTGCGCGGGAGTGTGGTATAATTTTATTAAAGGGAAACGCTGTGTACAGCGGTCAGACCTTACAACAAATCAAGGTTTTTTGGACGATGACCGTTTGGAGGCTACCCAAGCGGTCATCGCGCATTTATAAGGAACATGTACAGTACAATGACCGCACAGATAAAAAGCTCAAAGGCTTTCTTCCTCATGCGCAGCACCTTCTTCCGCCTACAGACCGTAGGGAAGAAGAAGATCTGACCGCCTGCAGTGATTGCTCACTGCGTGTGCAACAGCGTTTCCGTAAACTAAGTATATCACACAGGCGCAAAACCTGTCAATTTGCGGCTGACCTTACCCGGTCGGCCGCTTTTTGTGTGAAAATGCTTGCCTTTTGCATGGAAAATGCCGTATACTTGTATATACCGAATCCACACGCTAAGGAGCGAAACCTATGAATATCACCAAGGGCGATGTGCAGGAGCTGCGCCGCCGTTTGAAAAAGACCGAATGCACGTTCGGGCGTCTGTGCGGCTGCTACGTCAACAGCGGCAAGCAGATCGTGACAAAGTTCACCGAGCAGTTTTCCGAACTGGAAGAGGATGAATACTACAAGTACCTCGAGATCGCCAAAAAGACGTTCAGCGGCACGCTCGGCGCAAACCTGCTGGAACTGGAGTTTGACCGCAGCGACAGCGGCATCGAGCACCAGAAATACCTGCTGACGCTCAAGGACAGCAAGCTGGCGAACGAGGAGCTGCTTGACCGCCTGTACGAGCAGGTGATCGAGGAGTACAGCTACCCGGGCAACTACCTGATCGTGGTTTACCACGATGTGTACGACGTGCCGAGCAAGGCCACCTCGGGCGAGGACCAGGACGAGTCCACCGAGCTGTATGCGTACTGCGTGTGCGCGGTCTGCCCGGTCGAGCTGGCGAAGCCTGCGCTCGGCTATAAGGAGGACGAAAACCGCATCGGTGCGCGGGAGCGCGACTGGGTTGTCGGTCTGCCCGACCTCGGCTTTGTGTACCCGGCGTTTGCAAACCGCGGCAGCGATGTCAACGCCGTGATGTACTACGTCAAGACCGGCCGTCCCTCTCATCCGGAGTTCATCGAGAACGTGCTCGGCTGTGTCGCGCAGCGCACGGCTGCCGAGGACAAGCTGGCGTTCAAGAACGTGGTGCACGACGCCTTCGGTGAGGATGAGGAGCAGGCGGACGCGGCGTTCTTCCAGATGCAGAAGACCATCAGCGCGATGGTGGCCGAGCGGGAGGAGGACGAGAGTCTGCCGCCGGTCGAGCTGACCGCCGAGGCGGTTTCCGGTCTGGCGACCGAGGCCGAGGTGCCGGACGAGGTGCGCGCACAGATCGAGAAGTCGTATGAGCAGGTGTTCGGTGACCAGCCGCCGCAGGCGCATAACGTGCTGGACAGCCGTCTGGTCGAGGAGGGCACGGTCAAGGCGCATACCGCCGCCCTGGAGCAGAAGGTGGCAGTGCTGCAGCAGGAGCTGGCGCATCAGGCGGCAAACGCCGCCGACACGGACGAGGACGATGTTCCGTGGGAGACCGGCACGGTCATCGACGTGCGCATGCCGCAGGAGAGAGCCGTAAACGTCCATACCGAGGTCGTGGAAGGGCAGAAGTGCCTTGTCATTCCGCTTGCCGGGGATGAATCCGCGCGGATCAACGGCGTGGAAGTGGAGTAATTTATACATAGGGTGTACCGAAAGGTATGCCCTTTTCCTTTTACAGCACCGGCTGAGCGGGGGACGCGAACTGCGCAAGCGTGTTCGCCCTATCCGGGGCGGCTCCTTTTTAGCACAGACTGAGCGGGGTACTCGAACTGCGTTAGCGTGTTCGCCCCTGACGGGCGGGGAGTTTTTCGCTTGAAATCAAGCGAGGAGTTGCGCTCTGCGGAGCGCGGGGATTCGCCGCGCCCCGCGGCGGGGCAAGAGGGTAGACACCTACGGTTTCTACCCTCTTAACTCCCGTTTCCCTTTATTTCTTAGTCTGGCGCAGATTGCCGACATGTGACCGCTTCGAAATAGGGGAACGGCAGTCGGGTTACCACAGCATGTCTTTCTTCGCCTTTTCGCAGTTCACAGACAGTGTACTGCTACACAGACGGTTTCATCTGCGCAAGCGCGGCATGACAGTGCCGCGCAACTCTTTAACGTGTTATACCGCACGGCATCTACGGATTAGGCGTTTGATACTATTTATCCTCGCAGGTGCTGTCTATAATAACGCGCTAAAGGATCGCGCGGCACTGCTATGCCGCGCCTGCTGGAAGTAGCCGACCTGTGTAGCAGAACACTATCTGACCCTGCGAACAGGTTGCGAAAAACACGGAAGAAAAAATCCTCTGCCGTACTCCTTTTCGAAGCGGTCACATGTCGGCAATCTGCGCCAGACTATCCAAGGGAAAGGGGTGATTCACAAGAGGGTGGAAACCGTAGGTGTCTACCCTCTTGTGCCCCCGCCGGGTAGGCGCACTCCCCGCTGAGGTTCAGCGAAAAACTCCCCGCCCGGAAAGGGCGAACACGCTAACGCAGTTCGCGCACCCCGGCTTTCCGGTGCAGAAAAGGAGCCGCCCCGTCAGGGCGAACACGCTAACGCAGTTCGCGTGCCCCGGTCAGCCGATGCAGAAAAGGAGCCGCCCGTTAGGGGCGAACACGCTGACGCAGTTCGCGCACCCCGCTTAGCCGGTGCAGAAAAAGAGCCGCCCCGTCAGGGCGAACACGCTAACGCAGTTCGTGCACCCCGGTCAGTCGGTGCAGAAAATCCGGGAAATCCCGAAAAAATTTTCCCGCCCGAAAAGGCGGCAAAACGCCCATTCTCACGCTGAGAAAACGTCTATCCGAACGGTATAGTTAGCAAAACCTAACTGCCCGGGATTCAGCCGAAAATTTCTCTCGAAAAAGTGCTTGACATATTGGTTAGGATATGCTAACTTATATACATGGTTAGCCGAGGCTTACTGATACGCCCCGTTGACCGGCACGCTTCCTCACGGAACGGGAACGTGCTGAATAGTTATAAAAGAAACAGCTTCCTCTGTATTTTGCGCATCATTCCGAACAAAACCGTTAAGGTATTGCGCGGCTGAATGGCTAACCGCAGCCGCGCTGTTCGGGAAAAACGCATACCAAATGTACAGACCGGAAATACTGTAAACGGGAGGTGCATCAGCAATGCAAAATGGCTTGGATCGACTTTTAGCGACCTACTGCTCGCCCACGCTGGCGGGCATCAAACCGGCAAGTCTGGTGTCGTGCGACCGGAATTTATATCCCGATCTGCCGCAGCGATTAAAGGAATACCGCGATGCGTTCTCAGCGCGAGAAATTCACTTCGAGATCGTCTGCGCCTGCAGCGCACGCTTCCTCTTACTGGTATACAGCAAGCCGCAGCTTGAACGCCGCATGGCGGACCCGCAGGTGCAGCATGTGCTACGGCACTTTGCGTACCCGGTCGGTCAGCCGCTCGACGTACTGCTGCGCAATCTCAAGCGCCGCATCGCCATGTCCAAGGACTTTCCGCACGAGATCGGACTGTTCCTCGGATACCCGATTGAGGACGTTGTGGGCTTTATTCGATACGCCGGAAAGGGCTGCAAATTAAGCGGTCTCTGGAAGGTGTACGGCGATGCCGAAGCGGCATCCCGGCTGTTTGACCGCCTATCGCGGGTATGCCACGCCGTGACCAGACGCGTTGACAAGGGCGAAACCCTTTTCGAAGTGTTTGCAGCATAGCATAACTCGATAGAACTACAAATATAGAACAATACATGCGAAGGAGCAAAATCATCATGAGCAAAGCAGCAGTTATTTTCTGGAGCCAGACCGGCAACACCGAGCAGATGGCAAACGCGATTGCAGACGGCATCCGCGAGGGCGGCATGGAGGTTGACGTACTGAACGTTGCGGACACCACCCCGGCTGACGCTGTTAAGTACGCAAAGATCGCGCTCGGCTGCCCGGCTATGGGTGCCGAGGTTCTCGAGGAGACCGAGTTCGACCCGTTCTTCACCGAGCTGGAGAGCAAGATTTCCGGCCTGAAGGTTGCGCTGTTCGGCTCCTACGGCTGGGGCGACGGCCAGTGGATGCGTGACTGGGTACAGCGTACCAACGACGCAAACGCTGTCATCTACACCGATGAGGGCCTCATCATCAACGAAACCCCGGACGACGACGGCATCGCAAAGTGCAAGGAGTTCGGCAAGGGCTTCGCAGCATTCTAAATTAGATTTTCTCTTGCGGCGTGTGCATACCTGCGCGCAGCGCCGAAACAATTTCTTATGGTCGTAACCGATACGACGGTACCGGTTATGATACAAATATCCTTTCTTGTCCCGGGGGAAACCCCATGGCATACTGCCCGGTATGTCAAAACATAACATGAGCCCGCGGTCATCCGGAACAATGGCCGCGGGCTTCCTCCTATCTGCAGGATGCCCACAGTTAGCGACAGCATACTGCACAATTAGACACGGCAAACTCTGTGCAGATTAGTTAGCTTTGACAAACTTGCTTTTTCCGTATTGACACAAAAGGTTAGCTGGTGTAAACTTCAAATGATAAATAGGTTAGAGCGGTCTAACCTGATACAAAACACTTTTTTTCGCGCAGAGATTACAGAAAAGGAGAGGATTACCATTATGCCGCTTACGTTAATGGATGTTGGTGTAGAGACCACCGTAAAGACCATTCGAGGAAAAGACCAGACGAGAAAGTTCCTGCAGAATCTCGGCTTTGTCGAGGGCGCAAAGGTCACTGTTGTGTCTTCTCTGGCAGGCAACGTGATCGTAAACGTGAAGGATGCGCGCGTCGCAATCTCCGAGCAGATGGCTTCGCGCATTATGGTTTAATTGCAAAGGGGGCAAACGCAAATGAGCAATCTGAGAAACACGCCGGTCGGCTCCACCGTAACCGTCCGCAAGATTGAGGGCGAGGGTGCGACCCGCCGCCGCATCATGGATATGGGTATCACCCGCGGTGCGGAGATCTACGTCCGCAAGGTAGCGCCGCTGGGCGATCCGGTCGAGATTACCGTGCGCGGCTACGAGCTGTCGCTTCGCAAGGCAGACGCCGAGATGATTCTTGTAGACTAAAGCTGCTCATTTGCACCTTCCCTTGAGGAGAAAAACGGTGCGCCGGTGCTTGTCATAAGCGTCGGCGTACCGATATCCCCTGCAAAAAGGTGCAGAGCAAAAGCAAGTCACATAAACGCGTTAAAAATTTTTTTTACATAGGAGTTAGCGTTTGCTACTTCAAGAAAGGGGAAAAAACATGTCAATTCGTTTGGCACTTGCCGGCAACCCGAACTGCGGCAAGACCACGATGTTTAACGATCTGACCGGTGCGACCCAGTATGTCGGCAACTGGCCGGGTGTTACCGTGGAAAAGAAGGAAGGCAAGTTCAAGGGCGACAAGGAAGTCCTGATCACCGACCTGCCGGGTATCTACTCCCTCTCTCCGTACACGCTGGAGGAGGTCGTTGCGCGTGATTACCTCGTAAACGAGAAGCCGCAGGCCATCATGAACCTGGTGGACGCTTCCAACATCGAGCGCAACCTGTACCTGACCACCCAGCTGCTCGAGATGGGCATTCCGGTCGTTATCGCGCTGAACATGATGGATATCGTCAAGAAGCGCGGTGACGTGATCGACGTAAAGAAGCTGTCGCAGGAGCTCGGCGTGCCGGTCGTTGAGACCGCAGCCATCAAGGGCGAGGGCACCAAGGAGCTGGTCGAGGCTGCCAAGAAGGCGGCAAAGGCAGGCAATGCACCCGCAAAGCGTGCGTTCGAGGGTACCATCGAGAACGCTGTCACCGAGATCGAGAAGCTGATCGCGGATGTTACCGAGCCGGCGCAGCGCCGCTGGTTCGCTGTCAAGCTGTTCGAGCGCGACAGCAAGGTGCAGGCGCGCTTCACCCTCGGCAAGGACGTGCAGGACAAGATCGAGAAGCTCATCACCGCTGTTGAGGAGGAGCTTGACGATGACGCGGAGTCCATCATCACCGATGAACGCTATCAGTACATTGGCAAGCTGGTCAAGGACTGCGTAAAGAAGAAAAAGACCGGCCTGTCTACCTCGGATAAGATCGACCACATTGTTACCAACCGAATCCTCGCTCTGCCGATCTTCGCGCTGGTCATGTGGCTGGTCTACTACGTTTCCGTAACCACCGCGGGCGGCATCTTCACCGACTGGGCGAACGACGGTGTGTTCGGTGAGGGCTGGCATCTGTTCACCATCGGCGCTGCCGACTATGAGGAAGCAACCGCTGAGTACGACGACCAGATCACCCGCCGCGATGCATGGCTCGAGGCTGCTGACGAGGCCGGCATCGACACCGCTGCTCTGACCGAGGCGCTCGAGGCCGAGGAGGCTGACGAGACCGCCATCGCTGACGCAGCTGCTGCCATCGAGGCAGACCCGGCTGCTGCATCGGTTGTCGGCACTGCCGAGTTCGAGGACGAGGACTCCGGTGAGGTTACCACCGAGGACGTTACTCTTGCAACTTTCGAGGAGACCATGACCGCTGAGGAGCCGGACCCGGCTGATTTCGGTGTATGGGTGCCGGGTATTCCGGTGCTGCTGGAGAAGCTGTTCGCTTCCATGGGCGTTAACGAGGATGGCTGGGTTTACAGCCTGGTAATGGACGGTATCGTTGCCGGTGTCGGCGCGGTGCTGGGCTTCGTTCCGCAGATGCTCATCCTGTTCTTCTTCCTCGCTATCCTCGAGGACTGCGGTTACATGGCGCGTGTTGCATTCATCATGGACCGTATCTTCCGCAAGTTCGGTCTTTCGGGCAAGTCCTTCATCCCGATGCTGATCGGCTCCGGCTGCGGCGTACCGGCTGTCATGGCTTCCCGTACCATTGAGCAGGAGCGCGACCGCCGTATGACCATCATGACCACCTGCTTCGTACCGTGCGGCGCTAAGCTGCCGATCATCGCAATGTTCGCAGGTGCGTTCTTTGGCGGCTCCGGCACCATCGCATTCTCCGCTTACGTTCTGGGCGTGCTGTCCATCATCATCTCGGGCATCATGCTCAAGAAGTTCAAGATCTTCACCGGCGACCCGGCTCCGTTCGTCATGGAGCTGCCGAGCTACCACGTTCCGACCGCAGGCAACGTGTTCCGCTCCATGTGGGAGCGCGGCTCCTCCTTCATTAAGAAGGCAGGCACCGTTATCCTGCTGTCCACCATCTTTATGTGGTTCACCCTCGGCTACGGCTGGGAAGGCGGCGCGTTCTGCGCGGTATCCGATATCGACAACTCCATCATGGCGCGCATCGGCTCTGTAATCGCTCCGATCTTTACGCTGCCGGGCTTCGGTACCTGGAAATCCACCGTTGCCGCCATCTCCGGTCTGGTCGCAAAGGAGAATGTTGTCGCTACCTTCGGTCAGCTGTATCACTTCGTCGGCGAGGTTGCCGAGGACGGCTCCGAAATCTGGGGCGAGCTGGCTGCTGACTTCACGCAGGTCGGCGCGTATGCCTTCATGGCGTTCAACCTGCTGTGCGCACCGTGCTTCGCTGCAATGGGCGCCATCAAGCGTGAGATGAACAACGGCAAGTGGACCGCACTTGCAATCGGCTACATGTGTGCTTACGCTTACGTTGTATCCACCATCATTTATCAGATCGGCGGTCTGATCACCGGCGAGCTGACCTTCGGTGTCGGTACGGTCGTTGCCATCGCGTTCATCGCGCTGATCATCTTCCTGCTGTTCCGCAAGCCGGCCAAGGCTGACTCCACCGAGGGTCTGCGCCGCATGAGCGTGGACGCCAACTGATCCTTCCGTATTTGAAAGGAGGCTTTTACCATGAGTATTGGTGATGTAATTCTGGCTTTGATCGTAGTGGCTGTCGTGTTCTTTGCGGTTCGTTCGGTCTTCGTCAAGAAGTCCGGCGGCTGCGGCGGCGATTGCGCACATTGCGGCGGCAGCTGTCATCACACAGCGCCTCCGGACAAGAAAAAGTAAACACCTCTCTAAAACCGTCCCGCTTTGCGGGGCGGTTTTTTGCGTTAAGATCGTACGCTCGGACAGGGATTCGCAGGCAGAGCTTTTGCGGTGTGCCCGAACCGCGCAGGCGGTTCGCCGATTCTGGGCAAGGATTCCGCCGCTGCGGCGGCGGGAGCGTTTGCCGTACCCACGGCAGAGGGCAAAAAGGGTAGACACCTACGGTTTCTACCCTCTTTGAACACCCGTTTCCCTTGTAATCATAGCTTGGGTGCAGATGGTAGACTGCGTAAGCAGGAAAAGGGGAACGACAGAGGATTTTTACTACCGCGTGGTATAACACCTTTCCGCATTTCGGCTGCCGTACTGCTACATCCAATTTGGGTCTGCGCAGGCGCGGCATATCCGTGCCGCGCAACTCGTAAGTCTGGAGTTTGCGGACAGCACCTACGGATTAGGCGTTCGGTGCAATTTATCCTCGCAGGTCCTGTCCATCATAACGCGCTAACGAATTGCGCGGCACGGATATGCCGCGCCTGCGTGGAGTAAACCGCCTGTGTAGCAGTAACATAGCCGAAATGCAAATATGCGGATACCACGCGGAAGAAAAAATCCTCTGCCGTACTCCTTTTCCTGCTTACGAAGTCTACTATCTGCACCCAAGGTAGGCTTCCAAGGGAAACGGGTGTTCAAAGAGGGTAGAAACCGTAGGTGTCTACCCTTTTTGCCCACCGCCGTGGGTACGGCGCAAAACGCCCTTTGCCTTTCCCACTCGGCGTGCTATAATTGATACATAAAGGTGGCGAATGCGCGTGAAACAGCTGACCAAGAACCAACTGAAGATTCTCGCCATGGTGTGCATGACGCTCGATCATATCGGCGCGGCATTTTTTCCGCAGGCGGTGTGGCTGCGCGTAATCGGACGGCTGGCGTTTCCACTGTTCTCCTACTGCATTGCAGAGGGCTGCCGCTATACGCGGAACAAAGCCCGATACTTCGGCAGCGTGTTCGCGTGCGGCGCAGTGTGCGTTATCGCGTTCCTGTCGTTCGGCAGCTTCTACGGCAACGCGCTTATCACGCTGAGCCTGTCCATTCTGCTGCTGTACGGTATGGAGGCGTGGAAAAGCAGCGGAAAACTGCGCTTTCTGGCATTGACAGCCGCGCTTGCCGCCGTATTTTACCTGCTGTGCCGGACGGTCTACATCGACTACGGCTTCGCTGGCGTGCTGCTGCCGCTGTACGCGGAAATCGGGCGGCTATTCTGGGAGCGCGTGTTCGCCGGCATTCCGCCGGTCATCGGCGAGCGGCTCGGTTTTGCGATCGGTCTGCTGGCGCTTGCCGGTGTGATGGGCGGCTTGCAGCGCTTCTGCGTGCTGGCGATCTTCCCGATTTTGCTGCTCGGCAATGAGCGCGGTAAATGGAAAATGAAGCACTTTTTCTATATTTACTATCCCGCCCATCTGGCGCTCATCGGCGCGATGCGGATGGCGCTTGAAGCAGTGGCAGGATAAACGAAAATGTGGTATACTATATATAATGTATCAATGAGCGAGGAAAATACACATGAAAATCATGGTGATAGACGGCAACAGCATATTGAACCGCGCGTTCTACGGCATCCGGCAGCTGACCAACCACGAGGGACTGCCCACCAACGCGGTTTACGGCTTTCTGGCTACGCTGTTCAAACTGCAGGACGAGGAGCAGCCCGACCGCACCATCGTCTGCTTTGACGTGAAGGAGAAAACCTTCCGCCACCTCAAATTCGACACCTACAAGGCCACCCGCAAGGGCATGCCGGATGAACTGGCGGCGCAGCTGCCGATTACAAAGCAGGTGCTCGATGCCCTCGGTGTAACGCGCTGCGAAAAGGCGGGCTACGAGGCGGATGACCTGCTCGGCACGATCAGCCGCCGTGCGGACGAGCACGGCGACACCTGCGTGGTCGTAACCGGTGACCGAGACAGCCTGCAGCTGGTCGGCGGCGGCACGACCGTTATGCTGGTCTCCACCCGCATGGGGCAGACCACCTATCAGACCTACGACACCGCCGCTTTCCGCGAGAAATACGGCTTCGACCCGATTCGCCTGATTGATCTCAAGGCGCTCATGGGCGATTCGTCGGACAATATTCCGGGCGTGCCCGGTATCGGTGAAAAGACCGCCATGCAGCTGCTGCACGACTTCGGCACGCTCGAGGGCGTGTACGCGAATATCGACGACGAGCGCATCAAAAAGGGTGCGCGCACCAAGCTGCAGAACGGCGAGCAGTCCGCGAAGGACAGCTACTGGCTTGCCACCATCGACCGCAGCGTGCCGCTCGACCTCGATGTGGAGCACCTGCCCGCGCAGGACATCGACGAGACCGCGCTCTACGACCTGCTGACCCGGCTGGAGTTCAAGAACTTCATCAAGCGTTTTGACCTTTCGGGGGAGAGCGTGTCCGCACCGCGTCTGCCGGAGCTGAAAACAGAACGAGCCCAGAATGTGCTCGAAGCGTTCAACTTAATGGATTCGCTGACCGACTGCGACCGCGTGTACGCCATCGTGCCGGAAACCTTAGGTGCAGTTTGCCTGCTGGACGGCGACACGGCGCACATCCTGTTCGCGGAGGCGTTCGGTGACGCGTGGAACGACATTCTGTGCCGCCTGTTCGACGGCACGCTGTCCCTCGTGCTGCACGATGCGAAGGCCACCGTGCGGGCACTGCTGCAGCGCGGTATGGACCCGAAGGGCATCGTGTTTGACACCGCCATCGCAGCGTATCTGCTCGACCCGACCCAGTCCGGCTACGACCTGCCGCGCCTTGCGCTCGCGTACTGCAATGCCGAGCTGCCGGAGCTGGATCTGGACGATCCGGCGGCGGTTTCACTCCTCGGCGGTCAGGAGGACACCGAGAAGGCCGTGGCGCAGCATGTCGGTGCGCTGCGCGCCATTTACGCCGAGGCGGCTGACCGGATCGAGCAGTGCGGCATGAGAAAGCTGTACTATGAAATCGAGCTGCCGCTTCTGCGCGTGCTGGCTGAGATGGAAGCGGCGGGCTGTGCAGTTGAGCCGGACGAGCTGCGTGCCTTCGGTGACAAGCTGGACGTGCGTATCCGCGACCTGACCGAGCAGATTTATCATGACGCGGACGGCGAGTTCAACATCAACAGTCCCAAGCAGTTGGGTGAGGTGCTGTTCGAGAAACTCGGCCTGCACGCCCCGAAAAAGACAAAAACAGGCTATTCCACCAACGTTGAGGTGCTTGAGCGTATCGCGGAGGACCACCCGATCGTGCCGCGCATCCTTGAGTACCGCAAGCTGACCAAGCTGAAAAGCACCTACGTTGAGGGACTTCTCAAGGTCATCAGCCCGGTGGACGGACGCATTCACACGCATTTTCAGCAGACCGTGACCGCCACCGGACGTCTGTCCTCGACCGACCCGAACCTGCAGAATATTCCGGTCCGCACCGAGCTTGGCCGCGAACTGCGCCGCATGTTTGTCGCACCGGACGAAAATCACGTCCTGATCGACGCGGATTATTCGCAGATTGAGCTGCGCGTGCTCGCGCATATCTCGCAGGACGAGCACATGATCGAAGCCTTCAAGCACGGGCAGGATATTCACGCCGCGACGGCTGCCAAGGTCTACCATGTGCCGCTTGAGGAGGTCACGCCGCAGATGCGCTCCTCGTGCAAGGCGGTCAACTTCGGCATCGTGTACGGCATCTCGGATTTCTCGCTCGCGCAGGACATCGGCGTGACGCGCAAAGAGGCGGGCGAGTTTATCAAGACCTACCTTGACACCTATCCGGGCGTTAAAAAATATATGGAGGACATCAAGCAGACCGGCAGGGAGCAGGGCTACGTTACGACCCTGTTCGGCCGCCGCCGCGCGCTGCCCGAACTGAAGAGCAAGAACTTCAATATGCGCTCGTTCGGTGAGCGTGTTGCGATGAATACCCCGATTCAGGGCACCGCCGCGGATATCATCAAAATCGCCATGGTACGCGTCCGCGATCGCCTGCTGAGAGACGGTCTGCAGAGCCGATTGATTCTCCAGGTGCATGACGAACTCATCCTCGAGGCACCAAAGGACGAGCAGGAAACCGCTATGCACCTGCTCACCGAGGAGATGGAGAACGCATTCCGGATGGATGCTCCGCTCGTGGCAGAGGCCAAGGCGGGGCACAGCTGGTACGATGCGAAATAATTTGCTGCCCCGCCCTACGAAACAGATTCCGAATTAGAGAAGGGATAAAATGGACACCATAATTTTTCTTTGCACCGGCAACACCTGCCGTTCCCCGATGGCGGAAGGCTTATTCCGCGCACATAACGGCGAGGAAAAGACCGGTTTAACGGCGGCTTCTGCCGGATTATACACCGAAAACGGCCTTCCGGCTTCCGCGAACGCGGTTGCCGCAGCCGGAGAACGCGGCGCGGATATTTCGGCGCACCGTTCGCAGCAGCTGACCGCCGAGATGGCGCGCGGCGCGAAGTATCTGGTCTGCATGACCGGCTCGCACTACGACCGCCTGTGCGAACTGTTCCCGGACTGCGCGGACAAGATTTTCACACTGCTGCCCGAGGACATTTCCGACCCGTTCGGCGGCGATCTCGCCACCTACCGCCGGTCTGCCGCCGAGATCGACAAGGGCGTGCAGGCGGTCATCGAGAGCCTGAGCCGATGAACATTGTCGTGATGCAGGAGCGCCATCTCGCGGCGCTGGCGGAGATCGAGCGCGCGTGCTTTCACGCGCCGTGGAGCGAGAACATGCTGCGCGAGGAGCTGGGCAAGGGCATCTTTCTCGTAGCGGAGCAGGACGGCAGAACGGCGGGTTACGTCGGCTGCCAGACTGTGCTCGATGAGGGGTATATTACCAATGTTGCCGTGTCGCCCGACTTCCGGCGGCAGGGCATCGCGCGGGCGCTGATTGCCGAGCTGACAGCGAAAGCCGGAGAAAACAAGCTGGCGTTTGTGACGCTCGAGGTGCGCGAGAGCAATGCACCGGCGATAGCGCTCTACACCGGAGCCGGATTTGCGCCGGTCGGAAAACGGAAGAATTTTTACAGCAATCCCACAGAAAATGCGGTTTTAATGACGATTTCACTGGTTTGAAGGAGGATTTTGCCATGCTGGAGCTTCGCTTTGTTGACGCGGAAAACAGGGATTTTCACGACCTGACCGCCAAGCTGGACGAGTATTATTTCATGCTCGTCGGTGAGGTGGAGAAGCGCTACGCCAAGTACAACCTGCCGCATCTGTTTGACTGCCGCATCGTCGCGTACGAGGACGGCAAGCCCGCAGGCTGCGGCGCGTGGAAGAAGGTCGACGAGGGGATATTCGAGGTCAAGCGCATTTACATCGCGCCGGAGTTCCGCCGAAAGGGCGTTGCGGGCGCGGTCATTGCGGCGCTCGAGCAGGACGCGGCAAAGCACGGCTTCACCAAGGCCATCCTCGAGACCGCCCGCACGACCGAGGATTCGGCGGCGCTGTACACCAAGCTCGGCTATCGCGTCATTCCGTACTACGGCAGTCCGGCGGGCGCGGAAAACTGCCTGTGCTTTGAGAAAAATTTAGGAGATTAACCATGAAAATACTTGCAATCGAGTCCTCGTGCGATGAAACGGCGGCAGCCGTCATCGAGGACGGACGAAAAATCCTGTCGAGCGTGGTGGACACGCAGATTGCCACGCACGCGCTGTACGGCGGCGTTGTTCCGGAAATCGCGTCTCGGCGGCACATGGAGGCGGTCGTGCGCGTGACCGAGCAGGCGCTCAAGGACGCGGAAATGGACAAGCACGACGTGGACGCGGTTGCCGCGACCTGCGCGCCCGGACTGATCGGTGCGCTGCTCGTCGGCGCGAACTTCGGCAAGTCGCTGGCGTTTGCGATGAACAAGCCGTTCATTCCGGTGCACCACATCCGAGGACACATTGCGGCTACTTATCTGGCGTATCCGGAGCTGAAACCGCCGTTTTTGACACTGATCGCGTCCGGCGGTCACAGCGAGATCGTGATGGTGAAAAGCTACACCGAGTTTGAAATCCTCGGCGGCACACGCGACGATGCAGCAGGCGAGGCGTTCGATAAAGTTGCCCGCGTGCTCGGTGTCGGCTATCCGGGCGGCCCGAAGATCGACAAGCTGGCGCAGGACGCCGACCCGAAAATGTACAAGCTGCCGGATTCGCACATCAAGGATGCGCCGCTGGATTTCTCCTTCTCGGGACTCAAAACGGCGGTCATCAATCTGGCGCACAACGCCGAGCAGAAGGGCGAAACCATCGACCGGAACGGTCTTGCGGCCTCGTTCTGCGCGGCTGTCGTACATACGCTCGTGCCGCGGCTCGAGATGGCCGTCAAGCAGACGCATGCGCGGCGCGTTGTGTGTGCGGGCGGCGTGGCAGCCAATTCCTTCCTGCGGGCGGCCCTGCAGGAGATGGCAAAGCGTGAGCACGTCCAGCTGTTTATGCCGCCGCTGCAGCTGTGCGGCGATAACGCCGCCATGATCGGCAGTCAGGCGTATTATGAGTATCAGGCGGGCACCCGCGGCAAAACCCTGCAGAATGCGTACGCCACCGCGGATATCGGAAAGAATATCTGCGATTGAGATGAATTGAGAATGCACTTCGTCTGCATAGCAAAACCCCGGCCTTGTCGCTTGACAAAGCCGGGGCTGCTCGGGTATAATATACCCAAGAGGACACTGTTCAGCAGTCAGACCCTCGCACCATAATTAGATTATGATGACCGTTCGGGGTTCAGACGAGCGGTCATCGCGCTTTTATACAGAAGATGTACAGCAGGATTACTGCACATACGAAAAGCTGAAATGCCTTATCTGTTAATAAGCCGCCTTTTGGGGCGGTTTTTTGCATTTTATGACAGAAAAAAGACGGATACATGCGTCCGTCTCTTGCAGCAAAAAATAAAAACCGTCTGAAAAGACGGTTGGAGGCTGTCGAAAAACTATCGTTTTTCGAGCAGCCTCTCGATCGAAACCACGCTTTCGATCGAATGCTGAAGAAAAACCGCGTCCTCCGGACACATTTTTTCTTCTCTTGTATAAAAACCGAGGTACACGCCCCCGGTTTTTATGAATTTGCTGCGCAAATTCTATTTTATGCGTGCTGTCGCACGAAGCACAAAATAGAAATCTGACTTTTTCGACAAGCTGAAACCGCCTGAAAAGACGGTTGATTGACACAATATGACACACATGCTATAATCAAAGTGCAAACGGTGAAAAAAGGTTGTTCCTCCCTCGATAAAAAGGGAGGTGATCTGGATGTCAATTTCCGAAACGCTGCTGTTGTTTCAGTTGATCACCACGATCGTCTTTGGTATCTTAGGATACATAAAGAAATAACCGCCCCGTAACCGGAGCGGCGTTTCCTCAAACACTTAACTATGGGGAACGACCGCCCGTTACCAGCAGGCCGCCGTTTGTACTTAAGATTATAGCGCAGAGTCCCGGCTTTGTCAAGCGACAAGGCCGGGACTCTGTTGTTTACGCGTCATAGGAAATCAGTCCAAGCTGCATTTTCCAGTCGATGACGCGCACGGCGGAAGCGTGAATCTGCGACTCGGGAATCGTGCCGTCCTGTACGGCAGCAAGCACGGCGTTATACTGGGTCACGAAATCCGACGAGGTGAGCATATCATTGCCCGCCTGTACGGCAAGCACCGCCGCGTTTTCGCCGCCGGTGTAATCGCGGATGGCGTCCATGATCAGGTCGTCTGTCAGGATTACGCCGTCAAAGCCGAGTTCCTCGCGGAGAATGCGGTGCACCTCGGCTGAGAGCGACGCCGGCCGGTCGGCGTCCATGCAGTTTACCACATTGTGGCTGACGAGAACCGACTGCGCCCCGCTCTCAATGCCCGCCTGAAACGGCAGGAAATCCGACTGCCGGAAGGTGTCCATCGGCCGCTCGTCAATGGCGATGCCGGTGTGCGTGTCCGCGTTATTGCCGTAGCCGGGGAAGTGCTTGAGCACCATGCCGGTCTTGTCGCTGACCATTTGCGTGACCACTGTGCGGACGTATGCGCCGGTCTGCTCGGCGTCTTTGCCGAAGCTGCGCGCGTAAATGAAATCGCTCGGGTCGGTCGAAACGTCGCACACGGGCGCAAAATTAACATTGATACCCAAATCGCGCAGCAGCGCGTCCTTCTCGGCGGTGTCGCTCGTGATGCGGTCAAAGCCGCCCTCGCGGTACAGCGCCTGCGGTGACTGGAATTTCGTGCCGCGCAGATTCGGGTTGGAGCTGACGCGCACGACCGTGCCGCCTTCCTCGTCCGCGCCGATGAGCATGGGCGTTTTTGCGGCATTCTGGTAGGCTGCGATGGTATTTGCGACGGATTCTTTGGTCTGGCCGTCAAAATCGCGCGCAAACAGCAGATAACCGCCGATGTCGTACTGCGCCGTCAGCGCCGCCGCATCGGTCTCCGGACAGCGCACAAAGAACATCTGCGCGACCTGCTCCTCGAGCGTCAAGCCGTCCGCATACTGCTCCGCCGCCGTCCGGCGGACCTCCTCCGGCGTGGGTTCCGGCTCGGGCTGCTCGACGGTCGGCGCGGACGGCGTTTCGTCCTTTGCGGCGGTGTCCGTGCTGCCGCAGGCCGTCAGTCCGGTGCAGAGCAGACCCAGCAGCAGCGCAAGCATTCGTTTTTTCATGTGTATCACCTCGTTTGCCTACATTATACAAGAGAGCAGGGGAGTTGTAAAGCATAGGGTGAATGTGGTAATATTACAAGGTGGGAGTTTGAAGGCAGGAGGATGCGTGAGAGCGGAGAGCGTGTCACTCGTCAATTATCTGCACCTGTGCAGCCGCAGGGGCGAACCGTGTCCGCCCACAAAACGGAAATCCCTAATCCTGTCATTTGTTCTACACAAGAAAGGATGTTCACTATGAACATAACCATACTCTATCCGCACAAACGGAAAACCAAATCGTCCACCTACGGCATTGCACAGATGGTGATTGGCAAGCTGCTTTCGGGCGGCACGCTGCACGAATTTTATCTGCCGCAGGACATGCCGCATGTCTGCGCGGGCTGCTACGCATGCATGAACGGCCGCGAGGACAAGTGCGGCGGGCACGAATACATGCAGAAGCTCATCGCCGCGATTGCCGACTCCGAGCTGATCATTTTCTGTGCGCCGACCTACGTTTACCACATTCCGGGGCAGGTCAAGACCCTGCTCGACCACTTTGCGTACCGCTGGCTGGTGCACCGTCCCGACCTGTCGCTGATGCGCAGGCAGGCGCTCATCATCACGACCGCGGCGGGCGGCGGCATGAAATCCACCGTCCGGGATTTGCGCGACAGCATGAACTACTGGGGCGTTGGCCGCACGCACGTTATCACGCAGGCCGTCTGGGGCTATGACTGGAGCAGCATGCCCGAGAATTTCATGCGCAAAATCGAGCAAAAGGTGGAGAAAACGGTTTCTGCCATTCGGAAAAATGCCGGAAATGTCACGCCGTGCGCGAAGGTCAAGGGATTGTTTTATATGTACCGCCTGTTCCATAAAAAGCGCAAAATGAATCCCGTTGACGACGAATACTGGTATCAAAAAGGCTATGTGACGGGGAAACCGTGGAAAAGAGGACGATAATGGCAACCACAAAAGAATTTCTTGCGGAAATATTAGACCGTCTGTCCGGACTGGACGGCGTAACGCATCGAGCCATGATGGGGGAGTACATACTCTATTATAACGGCAAAATCGTCGGCGGAATTTATGATAACCGCCTGCTGGTCAAACCGGTCAAAGCTGCGATAAGCTGCCTTCCGGATGCGCCTTATGAATTTCCGTACGACGGCGCAAAACCCATGCTGCGGGTGACGAAAACCGACGATGCCGCCCTCCTGCAGAAGCTGCTGCGTGCCATGTATGACGAACTTCCGGCACCGAAATCCAAAAAGAAAAAGCAATAAGGAGTGAAAAACATGCACACCATCGGACGTTTTGCACCCAGTCCGAGCGGCCGCATGCATCTCGGCAACGTGCTGTGCGCGCTGCTGGCATGGCTGAGTGCGCGGCAGCAGAACGGCGAATTTCTGCTGCGGATTGAGGATCTGGACGAAATGCGCTGTCCGCGCAGCTTCGCGGAGCTTATCATCGACGACCTGCGGTGGCTGGAGTTGGACTGGGACGGCGAAATCCCGTATCAGTCCGAGCGCACGGCTGTTTATGAGAAATACGAGGCGATTCTGCGCGAAAAAGGTCTGCTGTACCCGTGCTTCTGCTCGAGAGCGGCCCTGCACGCCGCAAGCGCGCCGCACCTGTCGGACGGCAGGGTGGTCTACGCCGGAACCTGCCGCGATTTAACACCCGAGCAGGTGGCCGAAAAGCGCAGAAAGCGTGCGCCTGCAACGCGCGTGCGCGTGCCCGAGCGAACCATCACGTTCACGGACGGCGTGTACGGCGAGTACACCGAAACGCTCACCGAGGAGTGCGGCGACTTCATCATCCGGCGGTCGGACGGCGTGTTCGCGTACCAGCTGGCGGTCGTGGTGGATGACGGTCTGTCCGGCGTGACCGAGGTCGTGCGCGGGCACGATCTCATCGGCAGTACGCCGCGCCAGATCTGGCTGTATGAGCTGTTCGGCTTCACGCCGCCCAGGTTTATCCATATCCCGCTGCTGTGCGACCATGACGGACGCCGTCTGTCCAAGCGGGATGAGGACCTCGACCTCGGCCTTCTGCGGGAGAAATTCACACCCGAGCAGGTCATCGGCGCACTCGCCTGCGCCGCGGGACTGACCGACACCGCAGAGCCGGTCTCCGCGAAGGAGCTCGTCAAAGCGTTTTCGTGGGAGAAGATTCCGAAGCACGAGCTTTATTTGCCGAATGTGTTTCGAGATATCGAGAAGAATTGAGAATGGAAAATGGAGAATGGAAAATTACCGTAAGGGTTTTCCGTTCTCCATTTTTGGTTTATTGGGTGTTATTTCTTATATCCTTTGCACGATTTATGCCGTAGGGTGCGATAAGGTAAAGTCTAACATCAATTATAATTCGCAGGTGCTGTCCGTAACAACGCGCAAACGAGTTGCGCGACACAGACATGTCGCGCCTGCGGAGATGAAACCGCATGTGTAGCAGAACGGTATCTGACATTGCGAATAGGTTGCGAAAGACACGGAAGAAAAAATCCTCTGCCGTTTCCCATGTCGAAGCGGTCACATATAGGAAATCTGCGCCAGATTAGGAAGCAAGGGAAAGGTAGGAGTTCAAAGAGGAAGGGAAACCGCAGGTGTCCCTTCCTTTTTGCCCACCGCCGTGGGTACGGCGTCGTCCCCGCGGCGGGCGCCGCAACGTCTCCGCCGTCCGCAGACGGCGAATCCCCACCGCTGAATCTCAGCGAAAAACACCCCGCCCGTTAGGGGCGAACCCGCCTGCGGCAGTTCGTGTGCCCCGGTCAGCCGGTGCAGGAAAAGGAGCCGCCCATTAGGGCGAACCCGCCTGCGGCAGTTCGAGTGCCCCGGTCAGCCGGTGCAGGAAAAGGAGCCGCCCGTTAGGGGCGAACCCGCCTGCGGCAGTTCGCACACCCCGCAGGGGCGGTGCAGAAAAATTTCAGCAAAGGCTATTGACAAATCTGTATACTTGTATTATTATCATAATACAATAAAACGAAAGGAGAGAGCTTATGCAATGGGAATTGCGGGGGGATCGTCCGATCTATCAACAGCTTGTGGAAAAGCTGACCGAGCAGATCGTCAGCGGACAGCTTGCGGCGGGTGAAAAGGTACCACCGGTGCGCGAGCTGGCGGCTCAGGCGGGTGTCAACCCGAACACCATGCAGCGCGCGCTTGCGGAAATGGAGCGCGAGGGCCTGATGTTCACCAACCGCACGAGCGGACGCTATGTAACGGAGGACAGAGAAATGATTGGTAAGGTAAGAGAGCAGATCGCAGGAGAACGCATCACGGAGTTTCTGTCCGGCATGAGCCAGCTTGGCTTCACCGAGCAGGACATTGTGGCGCTTCTGGAGAAACGCAGTGGGGAGGAGAAAAACAATGGATAACAACGAACTGGTTATCTGTCAGGGATTGACAAAAAACTACGGTAAAAAGACCGCGCTCAATAATCTGAATCTGACGCTCGGCCGCGGACAGTTTATCGGTCTGCTCGGCCCGAACGGCTCAGGCAAAACAACGACTATCAAGCTGCTGAACGGTCTGCTGCAGCCGACAAGCGGCTCGGTGCTCATTGACGGTCAGGCGCCGGGCACCTACACGCACAGCATCATCAGCTATCTGCCCGACAAAAACTATCTCAACGATGCGATGAAGGTCAACGACCTGATTTCGTTCTTTGCGGATTTTTACACGGATTTTGACCGCGTAAAGGCAACCGATATGCTGGATTCGCTGCAGATCGACCCGCTGAACCGCCTGAAAACGCTCAGCAAGGGCAATCAGGAGAAGGTGCAGCTCATTCTCACCATGAGCCGAAAAGCGCAGCTGTATGTGCTCGATGAGCCGATCGCGGGTGTTGATCCGGCGGCGCGCGACTACATTCTGAGCACCATTCTCTCGAATTACAGCGAGGACGCGTCCGTTCTGCTGTCCACGCACCTCATCGCGGATGTGGAGCGTGTGCTCGATGAGGTCATTTTCCTCAAGGAAGGCGCGATGGTGCTGCACGATACGGTTGACCATATCCGCGAGGAACACGGAAAATCGGTTGACGCACTGTTCCGGGAGGTGTTTGCATGTTAAAGCTGCTGAAATATGAGTGGAAAGCCTGTGCGCGTATCTGTCTGCCGCTGTACGGCGTGCTGATTCTCATGTCGTTCGTCACGCACCTGCTGTACAGTATCCCGCAGAACAGCACGTTCGGCTTTATGCTGCCGGCCATCAGCTCCATGCTGTATATGGGCGTGATGATGGCGGCATTTGTGGTAACGGCTGTCATTCTCATCCAGCGTTTTTACAAAAACCTGCTCGGCAGTGAGGGCTACCTCATGTTCACCCTGCCGGTCACGGTTTCGCAGCACCTGTTCAGCAAGACTATCATCGCGGTGGTTATGATCGCGCTGAGCGGCATCGCGGCGTTCCTCAGCATCGGCATTTTTGCCGATATGTCCTTCGGCACCCTGTTTGTCGATATGATAAAGGGTGTGGCGCGGAGCGGCGGCCTGCTGTTCGGGCTGGAGCTGCTCGTGCTGGCGGTGCTCGGCATTGCAGACATGGCGCTGGACCTTTACCTGTGCATCGCGCTCGGCCATCTGGCGAGCAAGCACCGCCTGCTGATGTCGGTCGTGTGGTACGTTGTTCTTTCTACCGCCCTGCAGGTTCTCCTGCTTATGGTGATGATGGGCGCGGGCAATGCCATGCCGGAGGCGCTTGCCGATGCGATAGTACGCTGGCTTGACAGCACCATGCAGACCATCACGCCGATGGATGCGGCGCATCTGATGCTGCGGTGCTGCTGCGTGTTCGCACTCATCGGCGATGCGGTGTATTTCCTTGTGACACGCTGGATTCTCACGCACAAGCTCAATCTCGAATAACAGAAAAAGGATACACACTTGTGTATCCTTTTTCTCTTGCCTGAACGGTATATCTCTGGTATGATGGAGGTAGTAAAAGGGAGGTGTGTCCTGTGAAATGTCAGCACTGTGGTATCCATTTTGACGACGAGGAACGCGTATGTCCGATGTGCGGCGCACGCGCGGGCAGCAAGGGCCGCATGACGAGACCCGAGCCGAAATGGCGCGGCAAGCCGCGTGAGACCTATACCGAATATCATCCGACGATAGAGAACAGCAGCTCGGCGAAAACGGCTAAGAGCAAGTCGCGTCCCATCAAGGATAAGCCGAAGAAAAAACGCGCAAAGGGTGCGGTGATTGCGATAATTGTTATCGCTCTGCTGCAGTTTGTGCCGACGCTGATCGCGTTCGTGGTGGATGATCTGGTGCCGGAAATCGAGAGCAGCTTCGGAAATTCCCCCGCGCCGGATTACGGTTCGGATTACAGCTATGCGGCGCAGGATCTCAGCAGCATTCTCGGCACGGACAGCGGCATGGTGATCGATAACAGCGACACCTTCCGTCTGCACTACGACCAGTCGAATGATGAATGGGCGATTCTGTATACCTCGGCGGACGGCGGCACGTTCAAGAGCACAGCCGACGCGTGGTGTCTGTACGATGACCCCGACGAGTATTACTATCCGGAGGCGTATCCGTCCGATCAGTACGATATGTACACGGTTGCGTTCACGCTGTACGATACCGAGGCGGTAGGGAGCCTGCCGGACTGGTGTCAATCCATAGCTGATAGCGGCGATGATATTTGGCTGAATTTGTATGTCAGCAAAACCGACGATACACTGCTCATCGAGGATATGGATGGGATTGGCCTGTTCGGCACAGCAGACCCGGTTCCGTATTATCGGGCACAGAATATGTGATTTTGTAAAAAAGCGTGAAAAACAACAGCCCCGGTTCCGTCACTTGACAAAACCGGGGCGCCGCGCTATGATATAGCTACAAACGGCGGCTCACTGTACCGAGCCGCCGTTCCTAATAGCTGAAGTATTTGAGGAAATGCCGCTCCGGTCTACGGGGCGGTTTTTGTGTTTTACGGGAGAATTTTGTGCATATGCAAAAGAAAAGGGCAGACCCAATGAGCGAGATGATTCAGTGCCGGAGATGCGACCACAAATAAATTGAAATTGATGATGAAAAATAGAGAATTACCGCTTTCCGGAAATTCTCGCAATGGTTTCCGCCACATTTTCCTGATGCACTTTTGCCGGACGGAACCGCACGGCTGCAAAATTGAGGTTGATCAGCGGACCCAGTCCGACGGCGGAAATAATGGTGCCGACACCGACCGGACCGCCGAGAAAGAAGCCGATGACCGTTACGAGCACATCCACGACCGCGCGGCACGCACCGGCCGACCGCCCGAACTTACGCGCGAGCGCGACCATCAGCGCGTCACGGGGGCCGCTGCCGAGCGCGCTTTTCATGTACAGCCAGGTGCCGAGCGCAAGCAGCTCCAGACCGCCGATGAGCATGGCAATGCCGCTCACCAATCCGTGCATCTGCGGGATGAGGTGCGCCGCCTGAATCGCGTCGATTATGACCGCGCAGCCCGCAATGTTGATGATCGTGCCTAAGCCGAAGCTCTCACCGAAGAACACGGCCGTGAGGATGGCTGCCGCGCCTGCGATCGCAGACGCCGTGCCGTAGGTCATGCCGGTTCGCAGCGACATGCCCTGCTGCAGCACGCTCCACGGCTCGAGTCCGACATTCGCCTGCAGCATCATCGCAATGCCGATCGCACTGACCGCAACACCCAGGATCAGCCAGAACAACCGGTGGATGTACTCTCGAAACATAATGTATACCTCCTGTGAGCAATTTAGCAGATAAAAAAGTGAAACGGCAGAACCGCGAGCATTCCGCTCGGATTCTGCCGTTTTTGTCATTTGCATTGTGAAAATGTTATTCCGAAGCGGAATTGCTGTCGTCCTTTTTAATCTGGGAAAGATAGCGGTACACACTGGCCTGCGAGCAGTGCAGCGCGTCGGCCACATCCTTGACCGCGCCCTTGAGCAGGAAAATGCCGCCGCTTTCGAGCGAGGCGATGATCTGCATCCGTTCATCGGGCGTGAGACGGTCGGCGGTCACGCCGAGGCGGATGAGCTCACGGCCGACCGCATCGCCTGCCACCGCGTCGATCGAGTTGTGGAAACTCTCGGTGGTTGCCGGAACCGCTCGCGGGAACGGATCACCGGGCTCGGCCTGCTGCGGTGCGATATGGTCGTCGATAAAAATATCCGGATGACACAGCCGCAGCACGTTTTCGCTGGCGGCCAGATACCGGCTGTCGTCAAAGTTGATGCACAGCATGCCGACCAGCTTGCCGTTGTGCTTGATGAACATTGTGCTCGAGCGCAGCGTCTTGCCCTCGGCAGAAAGGCCGCAGTAGTGCAGACGGTAGTCCTGCGTTTCGTAGCTTTTGTCCATCAGGATTTTGAGCGCCACATTGGTAAGCGGTGCACCGATCTCTCGGCCGCTGATGTGATTGTTGGCGATGGCTACTATGGAGCGATTTTTGTCGGTCATATCATGCAGAGCAACCTCATAATCCGGTCCAAGTGCCTGTCCGAGAAATTCTGTCAGCTTGATGTAGTGCTGCAACAGCGGATTAGCCATTTGCCCACCCCGTTTCAAAGAATTTTCTTTGCAGTGCCTTTGATTGCATGGCATTGCCTTTTTATTGGTTTACTCTAATATTATTATAGCTTAACAATGATAAGTTTGTCAAAAAATAAACGCAGATAATTTCTCACAACAAAAATAAAAAGTTATTATGCAAAATAACTAAAATGAGGATAAAGTGCATAAAAAACGAATGAAAAACCAGTAAACCATACAAAACTTGTTAAAATAATTGACAAGGCATAAAAACTATGTTAAATTTATATCAAGGAATGAGACACAGACTGATAAAAAATTACAAAACTGCAGAAAGAGGAATGCAAAGAGATGAGGAGTAGAGAAAGGGAGACTGCCATGAATTCTGATTTTCGAGACAAGCTCTCCAACGCCGCAACAGCGGTTGAGATCACCCTTGGCATGGTGATCCTGATCGCGTGCATCGTGTCCGGTATCGGCATGGTCGCTATGACCGATATGAACAAGCTGTTCGGTGATCCGGCGTATCTGCAGGCGCGCATGAGCTCGGCCTGCCTGATCATCATCGGCATCGAGCTGATCAAGATGATCACCAGCTACACCATCGACTCGGTGGTTGACGTTATGCTCCTCGCCATCGCGCGTCAGATGATCGTCGAGCATACCTCGCCGATCGAGAACCTGATCGCCGTGCTGTCGATCGGCATCCTGTTCGTGATCCGGAAGTATCTGTATATTTCGCGTCTGGACCGCCGCCGCAGCAAGAAGGAGATCGAGGAGGACATCCGCGCAGAGGTTCTCGGCGTGGAAAACCGTAACGAGCCGAAAAAGCCGGAACCGCCCGAGATTGGCTCATTGATTTGACATAAGGAAAATGCATATCACCTGAAAACCGCAGCGCCCGAGAGGGCGCTGCGGTTTTTCGTTGGAAAGGCTGCAGATAAATTGCTTCAGTTATTCACAATATCAGAAAAAGCTTATAGGCTTGAACCCGCGTTTCACGCACACTTTCGCTATGTTGGCAGGCTTGCAAGCGATTTGCTGCGATTCACATAACAGCGTAAATAGTACGCATACTATACCGATAAATCGTTTTCTGAATGATATTACTGCTTCTTACGTTGCAAATTTGCCTTACGCCCCAAACCGCATCTGCAGCCGCAGTCTGTCGGCAATCATCGAGATAAATTCGCTATTGGTAGGTTTGCCCTTGACGCCCGAAACCGTGTAGCCGAAGTAATTCTGCAGGGTTTCGATGTCACCGCGGTCCCACGCGACCTCAATCGCGTGCCGGATGGCGCGCTCCACGCGGGAGGAGGTCGTCTTGAACTTTTTAGCAATCGACGGGTACAGCACCTTGGTGATGGCGCTGACCGATTCGATATCCTCGACCGCCATCATGATGGCCTCGCGCAGATACTGGTAGCCCTTGATGTGCGCCGGCACGCCCACCTGGTGAATCACCTCGGTCACGCGGAGCTCAAGCGCCATGCTTTCCTCGGCCTTGACCGCGCGCAGCTGACCGGTCCGCCACAGGCGAAGCCGCTCGCAGACCGCCTGCGGCTCCATCGGCTTGCGCAGGAACAGATCCACGCCGAGCGCCGCGCATTCCGCGCCGATCTGCGGGCTTGCAAACGCCGAGAATACCATCACCGCCGGATGCGGTCCGTCCTGCTCGTGCAGGCGGCTGAGCACGCTCATGCCGTCCATCACCGGCAGCATCAATTCAATGATAAGTACATCCGGACGCAGTTCATTGACTGCGGAAAGTGCCTTTTCACCGTTTTCCGCAATGCCGACCAGCTCAAAATCGTCCGCACTGTCCAGTACCGCCGACATACGCGCGCAAAATTCGGTGTCGTCGTCTGCAAGTAAAACTCTAATTTTCTCATCCATATGTCATAACCAGCTTTCCGATAAAGTTTATCTCTTTTTCTTGGCAATAGATTACCATATACTACCATAACTTGCAAGACCTTTTGTAAAAATATGGACAGAAAATTGCAGACAGAATTCGACAAAATCTGTCGATTTACCCGAAACGACCGGTCAGACCGACCGCTTTTGCAATTCCCGCATATTTTCAAAATTCCCCGGAAATAGACAAAATGCAAGCAAAACTGCGGTTTTCGACAACAAAACAGTGGCGATTAACCCAAAAAGAAAGGGCGCACAATGTGCGCCCCCAGTCTGTCGATAAAGTCAATCTATCGTTTTTACTTTTCGTGCGGCAGCACGCATAAAATAGAATTTGCACAGCAAATTCATAATTCCCGGGGGCGTGGCCCAGGCCACCCTCTCTTGCCGCTATGCGGCAATTCACCTTGTGTACCTCGGGAATTATACAAGGGACGAAAAATTGTGCCCGTAGGGCGCGGCTTTTCGTCAAGATTCGATTGAAAGCGTGGTTTCAATCGAGAGGCTGCTCGAAAAACGGAGTTTTTCGACAGCCTCAGGGCGCACAATGTGCGCCCCTGCGGAAATGGTAAGCCGTTGCAAAACGCCTGCCTGTGCGAATTCTCCGCTCTTTCTGTCAGCTTGCCGCCAGCATTTTCTCCATCGAAATGCCATACCCTTCCATCGGATTATCGACCAGCACATGCGTTACCGCGCCGATCAGCTTGCCGTTCTGCAGGATCGGACTGCCGCTCATGCCCTGCACGATGCCGCCGGTTTTCTCCGCAAGCTGCGAATCGGTCACGCGGAGCATCATGCTGCGCCCGTATTCGTCGTTCGCCGGATAGAGCTTGACGATCTGGACAGAATAACGCTGCACGCTGTCACCGTCCACGTTGGACAGGATTTCCGCGTCACCGACTTTGATTTCGTCTGCCGACGCGACCGGCACGCACTGCAGCTCGCTGTACAGCGAATCGTCCGTTATGGTGCCGAAAATGCCGCTTTCTGTGTTCTGCGCCACGGTTCCGAGCGGTTTTTCAGTCGAAAATTCGCCCTGCAGCGATCCCGGTTCACCCGCCTTGCCGCGCTGCACGCTGCTCACCGTCGAGTGAATGATCGTGCCCTCCTGCAGCGGCAGCAGCACGCCGGTCTCGCTGTCGCAGATGCCGTGACCGAGCGAGCCGAACGCGCCGGTCTGCGGGTCAACGTAGGTCAGCGTGCCGATTCCTGCCAGACTGTCGCGCGCGAGCACGCCGATGCGGTACGCACCGGCTTTGTCCCTGCACGGCGTCACCGTAACGCTTTTCTCCGCGTCTCCGCGCTCGAGCGTCAGCTTGATCGGCTGTCCCGCCGAGAGCGCGACCTGCTTCTGCAGATCATCGTTCGAGTGCAGCGCGGTCTCACCGGCCTTGCACAGCACATCGCCTTCCTGCACGCCTGCCTCCTTCGCAGGGGAGTGCGTGCCGTCTGCGCCCTGCACCTCGGTCAGCTGCACGATGAGCACGCCCTCCGCCTGCATTTTGATGCCGACCGTGTGCCCGATCGGGATGACCTCGGCGATTTTTGCCGCCTGCGCGGAAACTGTCACCGCAAACAGCAGGAACAGGGCAAGCGCCGTGCGTTTTGCGTGATTTTTTTGCATTTTTTCACCTCCGCTATTACTATGCCGCACGGAGCATGAAAACAACGCTGAGAACCTTTTCTATTCTTCCGGACATTTGGCGGCGCGGAAATTCTCTGGGTACGGAAAGGTTTTCCGGGAACGCAAAACGGCAGTTTCTCTGCGAAAAATGAGAGAAACTGCCGCAATTAGCAATCATTTATTCTGCTTTTGCAGGTGCACGATGACTGAGGAACGATGCTACCGCACGGGTGAGCACGCCGCCGACCGCACAGCCGACGATGATCTCGATCAGACCCTGTACGCCGACCAGTGCAACCACGAAGGACAGCGGGTTAGCCACGCCGAGAGAGGCAACGCGCTCCTGAATGTAGTCGGTCTTGTAGAACACCAGAACAATGTAACCCATGAAGAAAATGGTATTCAGCAGCGGCGCGGACATTGCACCGACGAAATAGCTCCAGCTCTTCTTGTGGTCCATGCGGCGCAGCACGCGGAACAGCAGGCCGACGCACCAGCCCATCAGCACGCGCATGACAACGCACAGAACGAAGGTGTTGATCGGGCTGATCTGGAAGAACATGCCGGTCATACCGCCGCCTGCAAGCGCATCCTTAAAGCTGACACAGCCGAACACGCCGCCGAGAATCGCACCGGCGGTCGGGCCCATGGTCATCGCGCCGACAGCGATCGGCACGGTCAGGAACGACATGTACAGCGGACCAACCGGCACGCTGCCCAGACCCATCAGCTTCATCACGACCTCGATCGCCGCAAGCAGCGCCAGCTGCGCGAGATACCGTACGTTGGTAGTTTTGTTATTCATTTGTAATTCCTCCTGCTGCCGTCCCGATAGAGTACAGCGCAATACAATTTGTGTTTGGTCAGCGAGATTTGTTCACTGCCAAATCTCTTTCAACCCCGATTTTTCTTCCAAATCAGGTGCAGACCATCGAGCACAAGGCTTTCATCGTACTCGAACGGGATACGCAGATAGGGAGTGACGAGCGGCGCAAGCTCTCCGGTGAGCACCACATACGGCGTTTCGCCGAGCGCCTCCGCAAAGCGTTCGACCATGCCGTCCACGAGCGACGCCGCGCCGTAAACCGCGCCGACGCGCATGGCATCGACCGTGTTCCGGGCGAGAATGCCCTCGTCCTTGGCGTCGATAGCGACTGCCGGAAGCTGCGCCGCCTGCTCGCGGAGCGCGAGCAGACTCAGCTGCACGCCCGCCGTGATGGCCGAGCCGACCAGTGCACCGGACCCATCGAGCGCGGTGAACGTGGTCGCGGTGCCGAGCGTAACCGCCACGCACGGCAGCTTTCCCTTGGCACGGGCGGCCACCGCAGCGGCTACGCGGTCCGAGCCGACCTGCCGCGGCTGCTCGGAGCGGATGTTGAGTCCGGTCTTGACGCCGCTTGATACCTCGATGACATCGCGGATGCCGAGCAGGCGCAGCGCACCCTCGAGCACGCCGACCATGCTCGGAACGACCGAGCTGACAATACCGCCGTGGATGCGGCGCACGTTCACGCCGTACAGCAAAAGCACCTGCTGCAGCTTGCAGGCGTAGTCATCGCGCGTCAGCTTGGGCTCGGTTGCGATGGAGGCAGAAAAAACCTGTCCGTCCTCCTCATAGCCGCCGAGCAAAACGCGGCTGTTTCCTGCATTGACTGCAATCAGCATGGTGTGTCTCCTTTTCTGCATAGTTTATCACTATTATAAGACATTGAAAACCGTATTGCAAGGGGAGAGGTACACATTTCTGTCTTATTTCGGCAGCATGATCGGTGCGGAGAGCAACGCCCACAGCGCCGCGTATTTCGGGCAGATCTGTCCTTGAACGTTGCCGAATTCATGCGAGTAATCCCACACGCGCAGCCGGAAATGCCGGTTGACCGTGCAGCCGACCACATATTCCGCGGCCGTGATGCACGCCGCGCCGCACAAGCAGCGGGAGAGCGGGTTTTCCTCGTGTACGCGCCGCCGCAGCTGCCGCAGACCGACCAGAACCGCACCGCCGGTCAGCGCCATCGTCCAGTGGGTGCGTCCGCGCCAGAGAAGCTCAAGCGCGGCGTAACCGACCGCACCCAGCGCAAAGACTGCGGGAGTTTGCAGTTTCATTTTCATCACCGCATTTATTTTGCCCGGAATGGCTGGATTTACGCAAGGGTGGAGTAATTGAGAATGGAGAATGAGCGTGGAGATTTGACATTTTCCATTCTCAATTTGGCATACGCGCAAAATAAAAAGGAGAGAGCACAGCGCTCTCTCCTTGAATACGGCAAAGGGATCAGTCCTCACTTTTACCTTTTGTGTTGATATAAGCCTATCCGCCAATCCCTCCGTCGATTTGACGGAACTTTAAGCATTGGAAAAGGAGCAAGGTGGGTTTTAACCTTGCTCCTATCGGTCAGAATATGCTATTCAGTTCAACAAACTGGAAGTTGTCTGATTAGCAATTATCTTTTGCAATTTATAACTGCATCAAAAAGAATACCAGTACACTCGAGAGTATTGTTACTGTCCCCATTATGATAAACATCATGGAAGTAAAACTTTTTGAAATTGGTCTATCAACATAACACTTTTTAGGATTGTTTGGATTATAATAAACTGTCATCTTACTGTTGATAGGCCACAACTGCTCCGCAAATTGACGCAAATTTGCAATAGCTCCAGTTTTTACATGTAGCCATCCTTTTTCATCTTCATAGACTTCTGATTTCATCGGTACAGGTACTCCTGATAGTTGCGTTGTTATAATTCCTCGAAATTTTTTCTTTGCTTTATAACAAGTTCCATTCACAAAGTACTCAACGATTGGGTACACTCTTCCATTTCCAGGAAACCCATATTGTTT
>NZ_CDRQNY010000018.1:0-48611 GCF_977037065.1 Butyricicoccus sp.
ATCTTGTTCTCGCTCATGTACATTATGCGGGTCAAAGTCAGGGAGATCACCGGCGTGATGATGATATAGAACAGCAGGTTCAGCAGAAATTCCGGCGTGACACCGTGAGCCGTGAACAGCAGCCCGCCTGCAATCAGAAAGGCGAACACGCCGTTGACGGCGGCGGTGTAGAACATCATGGGCAGGCGCAGGTCTTTGGTGTAGGAGATGACCCACTTTTCGTACTCATCAATGGTGGTCTTGAATTTTTTGAAGGAAAACACACTCTGCCCGAAGGTCTTGACCACCGGAATGCCCCGGACGTATTCCACTGCCTCGTTGGACATGGCCTCCAAGGCGTTGCCGTACTGCCGCATTTTTTCAACCATCCGCTTGCCGGTCATGGTCGCCATAATGAGGAAAGCCAGCACCACCGGCGCAAGGCTCAGCAGCCCCAACCTCCAGTCGAACGCCAACAGCAGCACCAGCAGCCCCACCGGGGTGGCGATGGCATTGTACTGGTCGGGCAGCTGGTGGGCAAGATAGGTCTCGGCGGCTCCGGTGCTCTCGTGGATGATCTTGCGCAGTTTACCGCTGCCGAAGGTCTCAGCAAAGCCCAGCGGCAGCACTGCCAGATGCTCCGACACTGCCAGCCGCAGATTTGTCGCCACCCGGAACGCCGACAGATGGGAGCACATCAGCGCCGCAATGTAAATAAGGTAAGACAGCACTGCGAATAACACTGCCATCCAGCCGTAATGAGGAATGTTCACCGCCTGCGCATAGTTTGGCGCCGCGTTCAGCACATCTCGCAGAATCTTCCAGATGTATACAAAAGGCACCAGTGCCACCAGCGCACTGGCCGCAGACAGCACCCACGAAGCGTAGGTGAAATATCGGTGGTTCCCGGCGTAATCCATCAGCCGGGAAAGATCGGATTGTTTTTTCAATTAAATCACGTCCTTTCTTCCGCATGGCGAAATTCCAGATGATAAGCAAGGCACAAAAGCGGCAAATTTCTTTTTCATACGGTACCTCCTGAAGTTCTTTGGTTAGTGTTCTCTAACTGCTGGATATTCTAACATGATTTGTGCTTTCAAACTATTCCGTTTTGTTTCCTATATTGTTTGTTCAAATCCAATCTTCACGATCTGCATATTCATCACTCCGTCACCGACCCTTGCAAGAAAGCGGAAAAATCCGCTGACGGACGGGTCTTTCAGGTCGTGGTAGCCCAGCATATAGCCCCGGCTGGCGATATGCAGGCGACTGTCCCATGCACCGATCTCGCGCTTGGCGTCCGAAACGGCGAAGTACGCGCCGACATCCTTGATTTCCGCATCCTTCAGCCATGTTTTCAGCATCAGCTTTACTGCCTTCTCATTGGCGGCATCGAACGCCAGTACAGCGCCCGGAAAAGCGTCTGCCATAGCACGTACCAGTGTTTTTACCTGCTCCTTTAAGAAATAGTAGAACACTCCCGCAGCAAAGAAGACCGCACCGCCGGAGGCGTCGATTCTCTCAAACCACGATGTATCGTTGAGGTCGCAGGGGATGTTTTCCTCCCGATCCCTGGCCGGGAGCAGCTCGTTGCGCACAGCGATGACGTCAGGAAAGTCCAGATTGTAGAGCTTGCACTTACCGTTATCGCAAGCCCGACCTGTGCTGTCCAACCCGCAGCCGAGATTCACCACCGCCGCATTGGGATGACTTTTCAGATACTCCCGCACCTCGAAGGCAAGGTCGTTCTGCCGCATGGCAACCTCTAAAAAGCCAAACCGCTGCATGAGTCTGTGGGATTTCTTCTGAAGCGCCGAAAAATTATAGTCCACCGCATTCACCAGCCGCAGTGCCGTTTCGTCCCGATAGAGGCTTGGATATACCTCTGCGCACATTTTCCGTGCATAGAGTGGGATGATCAGCGTTTCCTGTACAGTGTTTTTCTCGATTTTATAGTTCATGGTTTCTCCCCACCCTGCAAGTAATTCCCACACTCTGCCTCCAGCGCCTGCTATAGGTCTTTGCCATTTCCTCCGCCACCGGCAGTGCGCCGCGATAGCATACGCCGCCGTGGGGCATCACCATCAGCTCCGGGCACTCCTGTCCGAACTCAAAATATTTCAATACTCCGCCACCTCACACTCGTTTCTTTTGATATCCGCAGTCGCAGTAGGGTCCGCCGGAGGCAAGGGTATACTGCCGCACAAAGTCCGTCATGCCGCCGGCCTCGCTCATGGCGTAGTCCAAATGACACATGGCGGGTGTCAGGTCATAAAGCCCCAGCTCCTGCATCAGCGTGCAGATGCCGCATTTCGTGAAGCGCCCCTCATAACCGCTGCCGTCGGGATACTCGTAAAAGTCCATGTTCCACGAGTAGGGGTTGCGGTCAGCCGCCTTCCGGGCGGCGGTGGCTTTCATGGCGGCAATATCCTTGGGCGTGAACTTCGACTTGCCGCTTTGGCGGCAGAACCATTTCATCAGCGGCGTCATCTGCGCTTTCTCATAGTAGTCGGTAAGGCTTTCCACATCGGGACGGCGCGGCATGGAGAGGACAAACGCCCCCAGCATGGCGCAGCCAATGATGTTCATGCTGAACCGATCACCTTTTTCAAATTCGGGCAGCTTTGCGATGATCTCACGGTACTTCGGCTTGGCCTTTTCCGTGATTTTACGTGCGGTGTCCGGGTCATAGCCCAGTACCGCCGTCAGCTGCGCTTGAAAGGACTTCGCAAACACTGCCCATATGGCTATGGGCATTCCCATCCAACGCATCTCACTTCGCTCCTTTCCATTCTGCCAGAGTCCGGTTCATCCGCTTCTCGATGTCTTTCCGGGTCTGGCTGCACTCCTTGGAATATTTCTTTGCTGCCTGAAACGCCAACTTTACAAACAGACCGGAGCCAACCGGCAGCATGATTTTCAGCATCCCCTCCGGAAAGACAAAGTGGGTGCCGTGAGCATAAACCATTGTTTCAATCTCGCATTCATGCGACTTTTCCGCAAGGCGCTTTTCCATACGGCGGATATACTTTGCGGTATCCCACAGCGCATCGTCCTCCGCGCCGATCAGCAGCAGCTTTCCCCGGATGTTTTCAACAGGAATATATTCCTCCGGCTCGATCGGATGCATCACCTCGGAATCGTCAAACAGCTTGCGGGAGTTAACCATATCGCCAGTGCGCTTGCTCTCTGCGGCGACGCAGTGCCAATAGTCGGGATGCTGATAGCAAAACGGCATATAGGGCAGCGGCTTGCCCCGGTAGGAGAACAGCGACTCGCCCTCGACCGGCCATTCCTTGCAGCCGTCCCTTTTGCCCTGCATGAAACCCTGCCACACAAAATCGCTGGGCGTCATGGCAATGGTTAGGGTAACATCCGGGAACATGGCAGCCGCTGTCAGCGCGAGCGTTCCCGTAGTCGATGCACCGGCAATGCCAATTTTATGGTTGCCGTTGGCTTTCAGCCACGAAACGGCCGTCTCCACACGCTCCAGCGGATAATTATGATGGCCGTAATCCTTTTTCGCAGGCGACATGGTGAGCACATTTACGCCCCGCCCGCAGAGCCATTTCACAGCTGAACGCGCAAGCCGATCCTCCGGATCGTCACCAATCATCGCAATGACCGCGCAGTCCGATCCGTCGGCACACGCCCAGTACGCGCCGTAAAAGCCGGCGGTCTCCACATCAAAGTGCTGATGCTTCATCGCTTTCCCTCCATGATATCCTTCACCAACTGCACCCAGCGCTCCGGATAACAGGCCAGCAGCTCCTCGTGCTGCAAGTCCTGCTCGTGAATGGCTGGGTTTGCAAAGTGCCGTTCATAGCGCTCGCGGTATTTCTCACCCATTTTGAGCGCATAGAAAATATGAATCTCTGTTCCCGGAACGTTGATCTTGTCCGGCAGCGGGGTGACAAGGTCGGAATAGAACTGATTCTTGCAGCTCTGCACGGTCACATAAGGTCGTGCGCCGCCGAGCATCTCCATGAACGCTTGCACATAACCGCCCATTTCCGACTTTCGCTGCGTGAGGCGTTTTTGCAGTAATCGACTCTTGAACCGTCCGTCCCGAATAAACGGATAAATCAGCGGCAGGAGCAGATTTGTTTGCAGCTTTGCCGCAATGGGAGATGCTTGGTCAAGATCAGAGCTGCCGAGAATTCCGTAATCCATATGAATATTCTGCCGCGCCGCCAGCAGCCCCACAAAAGAGCCGCCCAGCGAGCAGCCATAGCTCGCCCGGATATGTCCGCCGCAATGTTTCTGAATGTAAGATTCTATTTTCTCTTTTTCCTCCAGCATAGTGGGAAACTCGGTATGTTCCGTTTCATCGAAACCATCGTAGCTGACGCAGAGAACGCGATACCTGTCCGACAGCAGCGGAATGCCCCGTCCCAAATTGCCCTTCCAGTGGCAGCAGGTGCCGGGAAGCAGTAGGATGACCGGGGCATTTTCTGCGCCGAAGGAATAAACCTTCATCTCCCCATCCCCTTCAGGAACCCACTCTTTGCCATTTTTTCCGTGTCGTCCGATTCATCATAAGCGTCATAAGGCGCGGTGGGGTCGGGAACCCGCTTTTGGAACGGTGAGCAAAGCTTGTCCTTATGGGCAAAGGCGAACTCGAAGTTGTCCGTCCAGCCGGTGTGACCGGTGAGAAACAGCGGATGCAGGTCACGGCTTTGCAGCTTCTGCTCCAGCGCCGCCAGCGACTTTACCGCCAGTTTGTTGCTTTCTGCCAGAGAGGAAATGAAACTGTAGCCGCCGTCCGCGCCGAACCAGATAGTGTCGCCGGTGAAGAGATATTTGTCGTCAATGAGATAGACCATATGACCCCATGTGTGACCGGGGACAAAGAAGCACTCAATTTTGATGCCGTCAATCTCGAAAGTCTCGCCGTCATGCAGCAGCACCTTTTCGTTGTTAATTGTGACCTGCGGCAATTTATAGAGATGGTATATGACTTTTCGCCGCACCTCGCCGGTGAGATACCGGTTTTCAATCTCGCCGATATAGAGCTTTGCGCTCCGGAACAAACCGGGGCTGTCTGCCTCCACCGCGCCCACGTGGTCGGTGTCCTGATGAGTGATGAGGATGTGCCGGACGGACTGCGGGTCGATGCCCAGCCAGTCCATTTTTTCTGCCAGCTGGTCATAGTTATACCCGGCATCGATCATGATGGTGGTATCGCCCTTGCGGTAGAAGAAAATGTTCGCCACCCACTCCCGCACGCAGGCCACGCGCTCATCCACCCAGCCGGTGTTCAGCGGCTTGAATATTTCCTTGCCGCGGTACATCTTGCTCATTTCCTTTTTCTGAAACTCGGTGGCTTTCTTTGACATCGGTATTTCCTCCTTACAGCAGCAGCCCGAGTCCCGCAAGGAGCAGGGAAATCATGGCCATTCCCAGTGTTCCGAACAGCCATTTCTTCTGCTTGTCTGATTTCGAGATGTACGGCATCAGATCCTCTGTCCCCGGTATCACCCACGCCTTGGTGTGTCCGACCCAGTAGCCGTCAATGCCAAACCGGTCGATGAGATTCATCACGGACAGGATTACAAAGCACTGCCAGAAACCGCCCCAAAATGTCTGCGCACCGTTGATGGCATACACGCAAATCAGCACATAAGCAAGATATCCCGGAACGCAGATCAGCTTGAAGCGCAGCGAGTTTTGCTTGATCTTTTCCTTTGTGGTCAGACCCAGCGCAACGCACCGTTCCTGTACCTTCGAGTCATACAGATGCACCATGCCGACAGCGCCCTTGTGGATGCCGATGGCGCACACCAAGACCAGTAGCGCCCCCAGTCCCAGTCCTTCCAGAATCGTTTGCAGCAGCATTCCTTATTCCTCTCGCTTCTGTCCTGTCACGCAGAGCCAGCCAATTTTGTTTTTATGGATTTGAACATTGCAGAATTCAGCGTTTTCCAGAAATGTTTTCAGCTCATCGCCGCTGTATATGGTCATACCGCCGATAATCTCCGTCCACTTCTCATCCTTGTCCGTGTCGCCACTGCTCTCGTTGCAGATGAGAAAGGTTCCGCCGGGCTTCAGCACCCGATAAATCACCCGAAAACATTGCGGCAGATTCGGCCAGAAGTAGACTGTCTCAAAAGCGGTGATCGCATCGAACCAGTCATCTGCGAAGATTATATCCGCCACACTGCCTTGTAGGACGGCACAGCGCCCCTCCGCAATGGCGGTCTTGTTGACCTTTTTCGTCTTCTCCACGCTGACGGGAGAATAGTCGATACCCTTCACGATACCCTGCGGGCATTTTTTCAGCAGCCTTTTCATGTTCGCACCGCCGCCGCAGCCGCAGTCCAGCACCTTGGCATCCGGCGCAGCATTCAGAAATTGAAGCCCCCAGCGCGCCACAGGGCTGTGACCCAAATTCATCATGGCGACCATGAGCTTCCCGCCGAGGCCCACAGGTTTGCGGGTGTTTTCAAAGAATGACATCTTCTACAACTCCTTTTCCACCACAATGATCTTATTGGAAATATTCCGCACGGCGGGCAGCTTTTCCAGCAGTTTATAGATCGGTGCGAATGCCGCCATGCCCTCCGTCAGACTGTGTTCCTCCATGAATCGAAAACCCGGCAGCAGTTCGGCAAGTGCTTTCCCATTCTCGATTCCCCAGTTGAATTTGGCATTGCTTGCGTCAATGGATTTCTCCTTGAAGTGCCGCGCCATCGCAGGATTCATGGTTTCCACAAAGACTGTGGCTTTCTCAAATCGGCGGGAAATCACCGTGAAAATGCGCTGCATATCCGCTTCTGACAGGTACATAGTCAGCCCCTCGATGACGATCAGCACCGGCACATTCTGCTCGCTGATTTTGCTGCCCCAATCGTCCATGGCAGACATGGCAATCTGCGAAATCGTGCCGCTTTCCGGCAGCAGCTTCTCACGCACGGCCATGGCCTCCGGAAGGTCCAGGTTATACCAATGCGCATAACCTGCCATCCGATAGCACCGGGTATCCAGCCCGCAGGCGATGTTGACCACCACCGCGCCGGGGTGCGACGCAAGCCATTCCTTCGTCATCCGGTCGAGCGCGATGGTGCGGGCGATAACGCCGCTGCGCATGGCTGTATCCTTGTCCGCAAGGGAAAAATCGTAATCCAACTTCCCGATGATTTCTTCCGCCTTTGTATCATGGATAGCGCCTCTGCCGCTGCTCTCTTTCGCCCTTGCATAAACGGTTTGCAGCATAGTCTCCGGCACGCCGGAGAGTTTGATCTTTTCTCTCATGTCATATTTCCTCCGCTTGTATAGTCAGAAATTTTTCCGCATACCGGCAGAACTTTTCCGGGTGCACCATCACCAGCTCCGCGTGGGCCATCTTGGGGATGCCATGGATGCGCGCCTTAGGAAAATAGCGCTTGATGAACCGGATATCCCGCCTGCGATCCTTCTTTTCATCGTCGCCGTACCAGTAGGTGATTTTCGCACCGATTTTAGCGGAGCGCTTCGGAAGCGCATAGTTGTTGGCAGACCAGAATACATTGCGGATCGTCCGAACGGAAAAAGTTTTGAGATAGGCTTCCATGGCGTCGTACTCCTTTTTGGGGTCGTGCCCTGCGGTGGTAAACCGTTCCGGCGGAAAGGCCGCTTCCAGAATTTTTCGGCTGTTCGCCGCCATTTTAAAGGACACAATATCCCGCCAAAGCAGCAGCTTTCGCACCGGGTAGAGCAGCTGATAGGGCGTGATCCCGCCGTCGATGATGGCCCGGTCGATGGGCATTTCCCCCAATGCCAGCATACGGGTCAGGCAGGCACCGCCCATGGAGCAGCCATAGGCCCCACCCAGACGGGAGACGCCGTGGCTCTTCAAATAGGAGATCACCTCGTCCACGGTCTGCTCGACTGAGGTGAAATCCCCGGGATACTCCGGCTGATGGCCGTCATACACCACCTGAAAAACATGCCATCTCTGAGAAAGCAGCGTGATCGTGTCGGCAAAGGCCCATACAGGCTCTGCCGTGCAGGGGAAAAACAGCAGCGTCCGCTCCTGCGCCTGCCCGTGTTCCAATATCTGCATGGTTCATCCCTCCGATTTCACGCACTCTGCGTAGGTCAGCGGGAACGAGGCTTTCAGCACGGTGCTTTTCCGCACCGTCCAGCCGTTTTCCCGCAGAAATGCCAGGTATTCGTGGCTTGTCCACTTGCTGTGGAGAGGGAAGCCCGCCAGCTTCATGAAAAATGCTTTGCCCTTTCCACGAAAGTCATTACCGGCATGAGTAAAGGTCGGTGCGACCAGTATCCCGTCCTCTTTCAGCACCCGACGAATTTCAGAGAGGGCTTTCTCCGGCTCCGGCACGATATGCAGCGCATTGGCCACGATGACCACGTCAAAGCTTTCGTCGGCATAAGGTAGGTGGAACATATCCTGCACGGAGAAATGCAGCTTGGCGGATCGGTTGTCCCGCTTCGCTTCTGCGATCATCTCCGGCGAAGCGTCTGTGGCATCAATATGAGCGGCACTGTTTACAATGTTTTTGGCGATCAGCCCTGTGCCGGTCGCCAGCTCCAGAACGTTTTTTTGCCGTACCACGGGGCGCAGCAGCTCGTACATCTGCTCATAAGCTGCGGCGTCCTTTCGCATGAAGCGGTCGTACCGCCCGGCGTTTTTATCCCAGAAATTTTGACTGTTTCTCATGATTTCGCCCTCACAACGAGATGTTAAACTCCTCTAACTCACATGGATGGCACAGATGGGTTAGAGCAGGCTAACCGTAGTCCTTTGAAAAAGCCGCATCACTGCGGCTTTTCCGCTTATGCAAATAGCTCCCGGCAGGCGCCCCGCACCAGCGTTTCCAGCACCTGCGGGTAAAGCACCCCAATCTGCTCCTGATGGGAGACGGTTAAAATCAAGCCCCGCACTGTGGCGGCAGCCAGCGCCATACCGCCCTTGGGCTGCAAGCCGCCCATCTCCAGCAGGGTACGGATGTGCGTCTCGTCATCGTGGTAGTGAGCGGTCTTCACTTCCTCCGGCAGGCGGTGCAGAAGAAAATCTGCGTCATTTTCGATGAACACAAAAGCTTTTGTCCTGGAGAGCCACCGACAGGCCGCCAGGATCGCCGCTGCCGCGCGGTCGGCAGGCAATAAGGCTGTATTTTCCTGCAAAGACTTCTGCGCCGCCGCGAAGCACTCGGTATGAATGTCCTCCAGTACAGCGAAAAACAGCAGCTCTTTGGAATCAAAGAATTTGTAAAATGATCCCTTGGAGATCCCAACGGCCTCCGTCAGCTGCTCCACAGAGGTTTTTCGCATCCCAATGGTAATGCCGCAGCGCCGGGCCTCCCGGATCAGGTCTTTGCGGATCTGTTCATTCTGTTCATCTGTAAAAGCCACTGCGCACGCTCCTTGGATTTATGACCATATTGTTCATTTCAGTCAAATTGTAGCACGATCCGAAGATGTTGTCAACGGCGTCGTTTTGCTTTCCGTCATGATCAAATCAGATCCAGCCGTTCCATCTCAAACGGAACCACTGTAGATTTCAGCAGTCTCGTCTCCGGCAAACCCTGCACAAACCGTATCGCCGTCTTTGCAAAGATATTGCTTTTCACCGTGTCCCAATCCGCCAGCTTTACGATCTCCGCCGTGCCGTTTTCAAAATCAAACCGAAGCTTGCCCCATTCGCTGTCGTTGTCTGCCTGATACAGGTAGACAGCGGCGGCTATTTTTTTATTCTTCTTGCGGCGCTCGGTCTGTTTCAGCGTCACGGTATGGATCACACCGCTTTCCAGCAGCTTCAGTCGCAGTTTGTCTAATGTACGCTGGTAGAACCGCTTCGCACCGCTGGCTGTCGTTCCTTCAAAATCCACCGCTAAATCTTCAAAGGTGGACTGCGTGGACAAGGGGCTGACGCGCCCGCAGGTCATGCAGATGGCGTTCCGCTTTCCCAGATACCATTGCTCTTTGTAGGAAAGCTGCTCAAACGCCGCCGTGACCGTCTTTGCCTGTATTCCGTTCCATAGGATTTCGGCATAGTTCCAGCTATCGTCGCGCGTCACATCCTCGCTGGTTTCTTCGCCGTTCTCGTCCTGCTCCGTGCGGTAGAGGGAAACAATGCTGCGGTTGCGCTGGGCAATGGTCAGCAGCTCATCCGCAGATACGCTTTCGTCCTTGTATCCGCTTTGGATGGCAAACTCGGAAACGACCTCTGCGCGTCTCTTACCCGAATTGTTATAGATTGCGCCGATCTGACGCACACGCCGGTACTCCGCAAGACTGGCAAAGGAACCGACTTCTCCCATCATACGGCAGAACAGCAGCCCGTCCTGAATATAATGCTTCGCGTATTTCAGGAATTCTGTTTCCTGCGCCGGGTCGAACCTCGGCAGGCAAAACAGCAGCATTTGCAGGAGTTCCAGCTTATAGTCCAGAAACCGCGCCGGATCGTAGCGATCAATTCCGTTGTGGGTGAGAAATCGGTAAATCACGCTGTTCAGACGCTTTTCAAAGTGGTGCAGGAAGAAGGAAAAGTATGCAAGGTCTTTGTGACGGACAGTTTCGCGTATGTAGTCGTCCAGCTCCATTTGCGGCGGTTCCGGGTCAAGCCGAAAGATGTTCCGGACTTCGCACATGGTCAGGCTGTCCTCATTGGCGAACGGCACTTTGGACGCATAACCGGACAGCTCCCATGTGTAGCCCGCAAGCTGTGCCGGTATCAGTTTGTTACGGTTATCCTCCATGTCTGCACCTCCCACCGCTATGGCGTTCCATTACCGCTCCATCGTTTCCTTCGCTTCCGCCAGCAGAGCCGCCTGCTCCATCTCGGCGGCATAGCCGCCCTGCGCATAGCCGATGTCTTGCAGGGCTTTCTCCAGCTTGCTTTTTGCCAGTGCTTTCATTGCGGCGGCGGTCTGCTCGTCCAGTGTGCCGCGGCCAAGATACTGCGTGATCGTGTTGAACCGCTTCGTATAGATTTTCTTGATGGGATGGTCGGCGGCAAGCTCCCGCTGCTCCCGTCCACGGAGATTCCCGACTTGACGGCAGGTACGCCCGCGCTTGTCTCCGGGAGCCAGACCGTCGCAGTATTTGGCGTATCTTGCGTCAGTGGTCAGAAACCATTTCCCACAGACCGCGCATTTCCTCGGCGCGTGTCCGACGCATAAACCTTCAAAAAGATCGGCGCGGAACATCCCAACGAAGGATACAAAATGCATCCGCTTGACAAGCTGCGCCTGCGTATTTCCGAGACGGATCGCAGGGACATACTGCACTGTCGCATTGGTCAGTGCCATCCATGAGGGATTGCTTTCCTCCAGAGTCACGTTTTCCTTGAAAAACTGCCCGAATGCAGCGGCGTATCCCGCAGGCGTTCGTATTTCGGCATTCTCTTGCAGAAATTCTGCAAACGCCGTCATAGTTTTCTTGTACTGGTGCAGGGAATAGCTCAAATGCCCCAGCACTGGAATAACGCGCACCAGCAGCGCCGCCAAGGGATGCGCTCCTGTGATATTGCTGGCTGCCTGCTGCTCCATCGGGAGCTGCAAATACTCGTTCAGCTCGGTAAATGCTTCCTCGGAAAATGCCTGCATGAGATAATCTTCAAACTGCTTTCTGTCCAAGCGGGAGAACGGTTGGACATCATGCAGCGCATGAATGATGGTCTGTCCCGCCTCCTGCGCTTTCGGAAGAAGCTGCCTATCCACATTCTTTGCCCCGATGCCGGTCAGCAGCAGATTCAAGGTCATGCACGGCGCGTCCAACTGCGCAATCGTTTCGTCTGGGATATTCAGTACCGCACAGCCAATCGTGCCGGTCGGCATGACGCTTCCTGCATAGGTTACGGTATCCTGCCAGAAATCCAGAGATAAAACCTTGTGGCTGATAAGCTCCTGTGCCATGCTGCACCCTCCTGTCATGTTTTTTTTGAAATGAACTTGTCATGCCATCCGTCTGCTTTTTGCGAATCCGAACATAAAACAGGCAGAGAGGAGTGAAAGCTGCCTCTCCAATCTATTTTACGGAGGATAACGCATGAATTGTTTTCAGAACGTCAAATATGGCGTAAGCTGCCGGGAGGCGGCGGAGCGGTACGGCGTGGAGGTCAACCATTACGGCATGGCGCTCTGCCCGTTTCACAATGACCGGCATCCCAGCCTGTATGCGGCGGACGATGACTATTATTGCTTCGCCTGCGGGGAGCACGGAGATGTGATTGATTTTGTAAGCAAGCTGTTCCGGCTCTCGCTGTATGATGCAGCGCAGAAGCTGGCCGCAGACTTTCACCTCACACCGGACAAGCCGCCCAGCGCAGCGGCGCTCCACACAAAGCGCATCCGAACAGAAGCACAGCAGCTCAGAGAAAATGAGCGGCTGTGCTATTCTGTTCTGTCCGATTATGCCCGTGTGCTGCGGGACTGGAAGGCAAACTGTGCGCCGCAATTACCGGCAGAAGTACCGGATGAACGATTTGCAGAAGCCTGCCACAAGCTGGATGAGGTGGAGTATTACTTGGATATTCTGTGCGCGGGTGATTCCTATGAACGCGCCGAGGTAGTTCGTTATCTGCTTGCAGATGGTCGGCTGGACAAGCTCAAGGAAACAGTCAATGGGAGGGACGCCGCGTGAACAAGAAGTATGCAGAGCTTGATTTCCCAGCATGGTTCGATGGCAAGGACGTCAATGAGGCGGCTTTTTGCCGGGAGTTTTTGTCAAAGAACAAGCTCATCTATACGGACAACGCATTTTTCACACCGGATGGGCGGCTGACAGACCCGCTGCTGCTGAAAGAGAAAATCTATGCCGAACTGGAGTGCTGTGCCGCAAAAAACATTCCGCACACCATTTCCAATATCGTGGAGATCATGAAGTTGGCGGCTCATGCAGAGAGTTTCCCGACGAAGCCGGATGAGATTCATGTGCAGAACGGGACGCTCCGCATCGATGGCAGCTTTCTCGCAGGACGTTCTGAAATCGTGCGCAGCCGGTTTCCCATTGCTTACAATCCGCAGGCGGAGGAGCCGGTTGTCTGGCTGCGTTTTCTCTCCGACCTGCTTTACCCAGAGGACATTCCCACCTTTCAGGAATATATCGGCTATTGCCTCGTTCCCAGCACCAAGGGGCAGCGCATGATGATCCTCAAGGGCGAGGGCGGCGAAGGAAGATCGCAAATCGGTCCCGTGCTGGCGCGGCTGTTTGGCTGCAATATGAAGGACGGCAGGATTGCAAAAATCTCCGACAACCGGTTTGCCCGCGCCGATCTGGAGCACATTCATCTTCTTGTGGATGACGATATGAAAATGGAGGCTCTGAAGCAGACCAACTATGTCAAATCCATCGTTACCGCACAGGATAAGATGGATCTGGAACGCAAAAGCGTCCAGAGCTATCAGGGGTGGATGTATGCCCGGCTGCTGGCATTCTCCAATGGCGATCTGCAATCCCTCTACGACCGCAGCAACGGCTTTTACCGCCGCCAACTGATCCTGACCACAAAAGAGAAGCCTGCCAATCGTGTGGACGATCCTGATATTGCCGAGAAGATGAAGCGAGAGGTCGAGGGCATTTTTCTCTGGGCGTTTGAGGGCTTGCAGCGGCTTGCGGCAAACAGCTTCCGATTCACGGAAAGTCCCCGGACGCTGAACAATCGGGAGTACGTCAAGCGTGACGTCAACAATGCCATCGACTTTATGGAATCCACCGGCTATATTCGGCTGAAGGCGGATATGTCTGTCACCTCCAAGGAGCTGTATGCCATTTACGGAATCTGGTGCGATGAAAACGGGCTGACACCTATCAGGCAGCGCTCGTTCAGCGATTTTCTGACGCGCACCCACTCGTGAACAAAGCTGCCCATGCCGTGAAATGCTACCTGCCCTGCGCCATTGGTACGTATGTACACAGCAAAATGCCGTAATTCCGCTATGTACAGAGTGCTGGTAGGATGTCAAAAAAGGCACATTGCAGTCAATCCTTGTGAAATTCATGGAATTTTTCACTGTAAGCCGAACGCAATGCACCGTCCGGTGGTTTATCGTAGTGTGAAGCCATTGCACTGGGATGTGGTATATCCCACCGTTCCGCATGACCTCGCCCAGAACGATGAAGCCGATAGGGTGCTGCTGCGAACAGGGCATCACGGGCGGAAATCTGAGCGGATTTGCGGCACGGCAGATTTTTCACCTACAAGCATACCAAAATTACCGATACGAAAAACCGCTACACGAAATTATGGAGGTAAAAATTGATGAAATCCAATCTGAGAAACGAAATCAAGTCGTACATCGTCCGTCAGGGAATGACCATGCAGGAGGTGGTCGATCTGCTGCACGACGAGCACGGCTGGTCTGACAGCGTATCCAACCTGTCCAACAAGCTCCAGCGGGAGTCCCTACGCTACACAGAGGCTGTTCAGCTTGCCGACGCGCTGAGGTATGAAATCGTCTGGCAGCGAAAGAAAAACTGACGATCCGGGAACATCCCGAAAGTCCCACCGGGACGAAGGGCGCACTTCTATACATGGTCAAGCCCTGTATGTGCGTCCTGCGGAGCCTATCACCCGGACAGTTGCGTGTCCGGGCTGTTTTGCGTCACTTTGTTCCGTACAAGGGGCTGGTCTCGCCTGCCGAACCAAACGCGCACACAACCTGATCGTCCGCAGCGCGGATATGGAAAGCATTGCTCCGCTGACGAAGCTGTTGACACGTGCTGAGTTTTATGCCTTGGCCGAAAAGGTTTTTGACCTGCCGGTGGTCAAAGGTCTGCTCATGGCAGCGGTCAACGAACACAACCGGTCTGAACAGAAAGAGGGGGGCTGAGTATCACGTTATTCCATTTTCATGTGACGCAGATCAAACGCAGCGCGGGACAATCCGCCGTGGCGTCTGCCGCCTACCGTGCCGGAGAAAAGCTGCACAGCGAGTATTACGGCGAGGACAGCGACTACTCCCGTAAGGGCGGTGTGATCTGTTCGGAAATCCTGCTGCCATCCCACGCCCCGCCGGAATACGCAGACCGTGAAACGCTCTGGAACGCCGTGGAAAAAGCCGAGCGCGGAAAGAAAGCGCAGCTTGCCTACAGCTTTGATATTGCCTTGCAGAACGAGTTTTCCATGCAGGAGAACATCGCTCTGGCAAGGCAATTTTTGTTGGACGATTTTGTGAGTCGGGGCATGGTAGTGGATTTTGCCGTTCACTCTCCCAACAAGGAGAATGGCGGCATTTCCAATCCCCACTTTCATGTTATGTGTCCCATTCGCCCCATTGAGCCGGACGGCAAGTGGGGAAATAAGCAGCGGCGGGAATATGTGTTGGACGAGCATGGTGAGCGTATTCTGGATGAGGCGGGCAACTATATGTTCAACGCTGTGCCGACCACCGACTGGGGCAGTCCCGAAACCTTGGAGTATTGGCGGCAGGCGTGGGCTGATCTGTGCAACGCGAAGTTTGTGGAGAAAGGTTTGGATTGCCGGATCGACCACCGCAGCTATGCCCGTCAAGGCATTGAACAGATTCCTACCGTCCATGAGGGGCCGTCTGTCCGCGCAATGGAAGTGAAGGGCATCCGTACCGACAAGGTCGACTTCAACCGCTGGGTTCGCAAAACCAACGCCATGCTGCGGAAAGCAAAAAATAAAATCGCCTCTTTGCTGGAATGGCTGAAAGCGGTTAAGGAAGAACTCTCCAAGCCGCAGCCGCCTATGCTGAACGATCTGCTGATGACCTATTACAATAACCGCAATAAAGGCGCATACAGCACAAAGGCCAAGACAGCCAACTTACAGCGGTATGCGGATGCATTCCGCTTTTTGCAGGAGAAGCAGCTTTTACCACCGATGATCTGGATGCCGCGCTGCATTCCATGCAGAACAGCATCAGCGCAATGAAAGCGTCTGCCGGGGAAAAGCAATCCTGCATCAAGGAACTGGACGAGCTGCTGCGCATGGCACAGTATTATGTCGATGGAAAACCGGTTGCGGATAAGCTGGGAAGCATCCGTTTTGAAAAATCCAGACAAAAATACAAGTCGGAGCATGACGATACGCTGCGGCGTTTTATATGGCGGAACGCAAGCTGAAACCGTATTTCAAGGATGGCAAGCTACCCATCACCGCATGGTGCAAAGAGCGTGAGCGGTTGGAGCAGGAGCGGCAGCAGACACAACTGCGCAGCCGCAAAAACGAAATAGAATTATGAGAAAGGAATCGTATATGGAAAAATTATCAGCATTGACAAAATCAACCGTGCCGTGATGGAGGGGAAAGACGATTTGGTCTTTGAGCTTTGCAAGGCCTTTGACCATGAAAGCTGCTTTGATCCGATCTTTGACCCGCCGGAGTCCTTTTTGCAGGGGTGTGAGGCCTATTGGAGCAGAAGAAGCCCCTTCTGCAAAACCGTGGAGCGCAAGATTGGAAACACGTGGTACACCATTGAAACCGTCTGTGACGGAACCGAGCCGCTTACCGCCAAGGTAAAACGGCTTATTTTTTCTGACCGGGAGGTGGCTTGTTAATGACAGTGACACAAAACTATAGTAATATAATTCCAGGCATACCGATTCTGTCGGCTGACCCGAACGTGAAGGAGGACGTTATGACGGATCAGCAAAAAAATTACGATACTCTACTGCCGCCTCAGCAACGAGGATTCGCAGGATGGCGAGATGCGTACAGGAGGGCTTTGAACTGGTAAAGCAGGGATTGGTAGGCTGCTGGCTTTGCAAAGACCTATCTCGCTTTGGTCGTGATTACCTGACTGTAGGCCAGTACACCGACATCATCTTCCCCAGCTACGATGTGCGCTTCATTGCCGTCAACGACGGCGTGGACAGCCAGCGCGGGGACGGTGAGGGCTTTGCCGCAATCCGCAACTTATTTAACGAGTGGTATCCAAGAGATACCTCCAAGAAAGTCCGTACCAGCCTGCGTCAGCGCGGCACCAGCGGCAAGCATCTGGGCAAACCGCCCTATGGCTACCGCTGCGACCCGAACGACAAGGACAAGTGGATTATGGATGAGGATGCCGCCCCGATTGTCAAGCGCATCTTTGACCTCTGCATTGACGGCAAAGGCCCGGAGCAGATTTCGCGGATTCTTGAAAGGGATCAGGTTCTCACGACCAAGGCGCTGTATGCCAGCCGTAAGGGAAAGCCGATGCCCAAGAACCCGTATGGCTGGAGCGATCAATCCATCATCGGGATTCTGGAACGGCAGGAATACACCGGATGCACCTGCAATTTCAAGACCTACTCCAAGTCCTACAAGCTGAAAAAGAGGATTCCCAACAATCCGGAGGATATGTTCATCGTACCGGATACGCAGGAAGCTATTGTGTCTCAGGCACAATGGGACAGAGTGCAGGAGCTGCGCAAAAACAAACGCCGTCCCGTGAAAGCGGAACGGCAGGGGTTGTTCTCCGGGCTTCTGTTCTGTCCCGATTGTGGGAATAAGCTGCACTTTGCTACCTGCAAAAGCTTTGACGGCAAGCAAGACCACTATGTATGCTCCAGCTACAAAAGCGGTCGAGGCACCTGTTCTGCCCACTATATCCGGGAAGATGTACTGCGGGAACTGGTACAGGAACGGATTCAGGCGGTCAATGCGTATATTCGCAGCGATGTGGAGGACTTTCAGGAGGAGTGGTTGCATTACCGCCGCGCCGATCAGGAACGAGACATCCGGGAAGATCAGAAGCGCGTGGAGCAGGCAAGAAAACGCCTTGCCAATCTTGATGTGGTCATGTCCCGGCTCTATGAGGATTACGCTCTCGGTGAGATCGGCAAGGAGAGGTATAAGAAAATGACGGCTGATTATGAAGCGGAGCAGGAACGGTTAAAGCTCGAAATTGAAACAACGGAAGAATGGGTCGAGCAGCGGCAGGCAATGGGCGATGATCTGGACGCTTTCATTGCGCTGACGAAAAAGTATGTGGATGTCACGGAGCTGACGCAGACGATTGTCAACGAGTATATCAGGAAGATCGTCATTCACGCACCGGATAAGTCTGGCGGCAAGCGCAGACAGAAGGTGGAGATCATCTTTAATTTCGTTGACGAGGTGGAGATCCCCGTGCTGGCAGAACCCATGATCGCAGAATCTACCCTTGGACGCAGAAAAACGGCGTGACCTTCACGGTCACACCGTCCTCTGCCCCAACCGCAAGACTTATAGTTCCTTACGACTGTTAAGCCTTGGTTTCGGGTTCTTTTTGTGTGTAATTGAGAATGGAAAATGAACGCAGTTTCTTTCTGGTTTGTGCAGGGTGTACCGTATGGGAGTACAGTGTGCGCCCATAGCACGACCGAACGCGCCCGGTTAACGGTGTTTTTGGTGCCTTTACGGTTAGGTGTTTGCAAATGAATTGACAAATGGCGGGCGCTCCGGAGTGGTCTCTCTTGCATTTTGGGCAATTCACCCTCTGAGGGCACTCAACCCTACGGAGTATGTAGAACGGGTGCCGTTTTCACGAGGTTTACCATTATATTCATCATTTATTTTCTGTTTTCAATTCTCCGTTTGCAACACGGGAAATGAAATTTCAGACAAAAACAAAACAGGCTCGGATAAAACCGAGCCTGCTTTGCTGTGATCGGGAGGTGTGATCCGATCACAAAGAAGAAAAGAGTAAAAAAGAAAGGAAAAAAGAGAGATAGACAATTAGTAAAGCTGCGTTTTGCAGCATTTGTGCTGTTTTTAAGCACTTTCTTTGAACAATTACAGTATAGCGTGGTTTTCGTCGAAATGCAAGAAAAATTGTTCGGCAGTTTGTATAAAAATACTATAAAATTTTTCGGCGGGAATTGTGCTTTGCGTTGAGCGTGTGAAAAACCGCCGTCTCTCGAACCGCTTCGTTTGTGAAAAATCGCGTCTGGTGGAAATCTATCCCTTGACATATTGCTCATATTGTATATAATGAGTATATACAACAAAAAAGGAGGGACGGCATGGACATCATAGTATCCAACATGGACAGCACGCCGATCTACGAGCAGATCACACGTCAGATCAAGGCAAAAATCCTCGGCGGAGAGCTGCAGCCGGGGGAGGCGCTGCCGTCTATGCGCCTGCTGGCGAAGGAGCTGCGCATCAGCGTTATCACGACCAAGCGTGCGTATGAGGAGCTTGAGCGCGAGGGCCTTATCACCAGCCAGACCGGACGCGGCAGCTTTGTTGCACCGGTCAGCAGCGAACGTCTGCGGGAAGCGCAGCTTCGCACGGTGGAAGACCACCTGACGGACGCGGTGCAGGCGGCAAGACTGGCCGGACTGTCTGCGGACGAGTTCGCAGAGCTGGCACAGACACTGTTTGAGGAGGAAGGATTATGAGAGAGAATGCACTGGAGCTGCACGGCGTCTGCAAGAAATACGGCGGTTTTGCGCTCCGCAATGTGGGATTTACCCTGCCGAGAGGCACGGTAATGGGTTTAATAGGAGAAAACGGCGCCGGAAAGACAACGACCATCAAGGCGGTGCTCGACCTCATCCGGCCGGACAGCGGCGAGATTACCGTGCTGGGGGAACACGGCTCGAATCCGTCCGTCCGTGAAAAGATCGGCGTGGTGCTCGAGGACGGCGGTTTCCCGAGCGCGATGAGCGCCGCACAGGTGAGCACGCTCCTCGGCAGAGCGTACAAAAACTGGAACGCGGAGCAGTTTGCGTCGTACATCGAAAAATTCGGCATTGACCGAGAAAAGGCCATCAGGGACTACTCCAAGGGCATGAAAACCAAGCTGAATATCGCGGCAGCGCTGTCGCATGACGCGGAGCTGCTGCTGCTTGACGAGCCGACGAGCGGTCTTGACCCGGTCGTGCGGGATGAGGTGCTCGATCTGCTGTACGACTTCATGCAGGACGAAAACCATGCGATCCTGCTGTCCAGCCACATCACGAGCGATCTGGACAAAATCGCGGACGAGATCACCTTCATCCACAAGGGCGAGGTGCTGCTGAGCGAGCCGAGAGATGAACTGCTCGACACCTGCGGTATACTGCGCTGCACCGCCAATCAGCTGGACGCCCTCGACCCGTCCGCCGTGCGGGCAAAGCGCGTGGGTGCATTCGGCTGTGAGGCCTTGGTAAGACGCGACGGCGTACCGGAAAACTGGTCGGTCGAGCCGGTCAACATCGAACAGATCATGCTGTTTCTGACGAGAGAGGAGGACGCAAGATGAAAGCAATGCTGTATGCGGACTGGATGAATCTGCGCCGGTCGATGAAGGCAATAATGATCGCAATAATTGTAATTGCGCTGGTCTCGATCGTCTCCGGAAAAGGGCTGTCGTTTGTGCCGGCTATGCTGTGTATGCTGTCGCTTATGGTGCCCGCAACGCTCATGAGCAGCGATTATGCCTACGGATGGGATAAGCTGAGTCTGTCGCTTCCGGTCTCTCGGAGCGATGTGGTGAGCAGCAAATTTGCAATCAGCCTGCTGGTCAATCTGACGGTTGCGGCACTGGGCATGATATGCATTGCGGGCATGAATGCCTTCGGCGGTGATGCAATGACAGAGGATATGATGGGCATGCTGGCCTGTGAGGCGGTCGGCCTTGCGCTGATGGGTATTGAATTTGTACTCGTTTTACGGTTTGGTCCGGAGCGCGGACGGTATTTCCTCATTGCCGTAGTGTGGGTGCCGATCATCGCGCTGACCGTCGTCAAAAAGCATCCGGCATTCAATAAACTTGTGCAGGCGGTCGGCGGCATGGACAGCTGGCCGGTCGGACAGCTTGCGGCGTTCTTCGGCGGACTGGTAATTGTCGGTGCCATCGTGTACGCGGTATGCTGGCGCATCGGTGTGGGCATTTACCGGAAAAGAGAGCTGTAAATGCATAAAATCCCTCTCGCTCCATATAAATAGGAACGGGAGGGACGGAGATTGAAGATTTTCAGCTTTACACTGCCTCTGGTGGTCGGCGGACTTGCGGCATGGCTGACGATGGGCAGCATGTCGCAGTATGCGGCGCTGGTGCAGCCGCCGCTTGCGCCGCCGGCATGGATATTCCCCATTGCGTGGACGATTCTCTATGTGCTCATGGGCTGGGCGAGCCTGCGCGTGCGGCAGTCCGGTTCGCCGGAGCGAAGCAACGCGCTTGCGCTGTATTACACGCAGCTTGCAGTGAATTTCGTGTGGCCGCTGCTGTTTTTTCGCGTTGGACTGTACGGAACGGCGTTCTGGTGGCTGATTCTGCTGCTGGCACTCGTGCTCGTCACCGCAAGAGCGTTTTACCGCATTGACAAGCAGGCGGGATGGCTGCTCGTGCCATACCTGGTCTGGCTGATGTACGCGGCTTATCTCAATGCCGGAGTCTGGTTCCTGAATAAATGAAAAAGGGAGCAAATCGTGTGATTTGCTCCCTTTACGTTACTCATATCTCAGTTTTACGTTTTCTGCATTGCACAGATCAACGTACTCCTTCGGCGGTTCGCAGTCGGTGATGAACGCGGTCAGGTCCTTGAGGTGGCAGAACGTGACGATCGCTTCCTTGCCGATCTTGGACGAATCGACCATGCCGTAGATGTTATCCGCGCGGTGAACAACGGCACGCTTGATCTCGGCTTCGAGGAAGGTGGTGTTGGTCATGCCTGCAGTCAGCGACACGCCGGTCGCGCCCATGAACGCCTTGTTGATACGCATGGTGGACAGCGCTTCGATCGCGGACAGGCCGACAAACGAATCCGTAGTCGGGCTGTAAATGCCGCCGAGCGAGATAATATTAAGGTTATCGTACTTGGAGGCCTCACTCAGCGCGCCGAGCGAGTGTGTGATGATCGTAATTCGCTTTTTTGCCACAAGAAACCGCAGCAGACACAGGGTGGTCGTGCCGGAGTCGATAAAAATGGTATCGCCATCCGCGACCTCCTCGGCGGCCAGACGGCCGATGAGAGACTTGTCGATCTGGTTGAGACCCGAACGGATGGGCGTCGGCACGGCACCGGACGGCACCGTAGCGGTCACGCCGCCGTATACCTTGGTGATGTGGCCGCGCTGCTCAAGCTCGTTCAGGTCGCGGCGGATGGTATTCTTGGACACGCCAAAAACCTCGCACAGCTCGTCAATGCTGACGGTCTCGCGCGAGATGACATATTGCTCTATCGAATTGAGACGGCTGACTTTCATATTCACAGCTCCCACATAATAATATCCGCCCAGTAGTATCCGAATGTATCCACAATGTTTTCTTTAGTTTATCAAATTTGTAACCAAATGTCCACCGCTCCCCAAAATGAGAATATAGCATGAATTTGGCGGAAAAGGTCGGAAATACATGAAAACTCTCGGTAAAGAACGGTAGAAAGTGAGCAAAATCCGTAAAACCGCATTTTGAAAATAATTTCTGGCAGTGAGCGGGGAGAGGAGCGGTAACCCGTCTGCGGGGAGAGGGATACGCAGACAAACAGCAGAAACAGGGCGGGATACCCCTTTTAAAAATATATTTTTCACCGTTTGCAAGAGGTTTACCAACAAAATAAATACATATAACCAGCAGATAACCAACAAATTACCTAATTTTACTCGAAATAAATTAGATATTTTCCATAAGGCGTTTGAATGAAATTGGAATTTTGCGAACAAATGCAGGAATTTCGGTTGAAATTTTGGCGGTTTGGTGATACACTTGTATTCGTAAAACAGTGGCATTGTGCCGCTGTACGCTGGAACCTGTTCCGCGGAGAGAAAATTATATTTTGAATTAGGCAGGTGTATGCAATGCAGAAAGCAGAAAAGATGCAGGAGCTTCGTGTATTTGCTCAGGAAATCCGTGTGGAGACCCTGAAGACCGTCGGTTCGCTTGGCTTCGGCCACGTTCCGGGTGCAATGTCCGTTATTGATGCGCTGGCAGTTCTGTACGGCGAAGTAATGAAGGTTGATCCGAAGAACCCGCATTGGGAAGATCGTGACTGGTGCGTACTGTCCAAGGGCCACGCTGGTCCGGCTATGTACGCTACCCTCGGTCTGAAGGGTTTCTACCCGGTTGAGGACGCTTATACCCTCAATCAGCCGCACACCAACTTCCCGTCCCATACCGACCGCACCAAGACCCCCGGTGTTGACCTGACGACCGGTTCTCTCGGTCAGGGCATGTCCACCGCTACCGGTGCTGCTCTGGGCAACAAGCTCGACGGCCGCGACAGCCATGTATTCGTATTCGTTGGCGACGGCGAGTGCGATGAGGGCCAGGTTTGGGAGGCTGCTCAGTTCGCAGCTCACTACAAGCTGGACAACCTCGTTTGCTTCGTAGACGACAACAAGTACCAGCTCGACGGTGCTGTTGACAAGGTTATGAGCCACGGCAAGGGCATCGGTGCTAAGTTCGCAGCATTTGGCTGGAACGTGATCGAGCTGCAGGACGGCAATGACGTAGAGCAGATCTACGACGCTGTTCAGCTCGCTTACGACACCAAGGGCGTACCGACTTGCATCGTCCTGAACACCGTTAAGGGCCTGGGCGCCACCTTTGCTGAAGGCACTGGCGCGCACTCCTCTCAGCCGACTAAGGAGCAGTGGGATGAAGCCATTGCTGCTGCTGAGAAGAAGCTCGCTGAGATCAAGGCACAGTAAGGGAGGGTATTGAACATGAGCTTTACTTTGATTGGCAAGCACGAGAAGGATTCTCGTAACAACCGTGACGGTTTTGTTACCGCTATGCTGGACCTGATGGAGAAGGACAGCAAGGTTATGCACGTTGACTGCGACCTCGAGAACTGCATCAATACCGGCAAGCTGGCTAAGGCTTTCCCGGAGCAGACCGTAAACGCAGGTATCGCAGAGGCTAACGCTATGGGCGTTGCCGCAGGTCTGGCTGCTACCGGCCGCACCGTATTCATGCACTCCTTCGGCTGCTTCGCTTCCCGCCGTGCATTTGACCAGGCATTCATGTCCGCAGCTTACGCTAAGCTGCCGGTACACGTTATCGGTTCCGACCCCGGCGTATGCGCTGCATACAACGGCGGTACCCACATGCCGTTCGAGGACTGCGCTCTGTACATGTCCGTACCGGAAGCAGTTGTAATCGACCCGGTTGACTACGCTCAGATCAACTGCCTGACCAAGAAGCTGGCAGCATCCGGCAAGTTCTCCTACATGCGCATGATCCGTAAGGGCTTCACCACCGTTTACGGCGATGGCTCTGACTTCGAGATCGGCAAGGGCGTTACCCTGAAGGAAGGCAAGGACGTAGCTATCATCGCTTCCGGCATCATGGTAGACGAGGCACTGAAGGCTCAGGAGCAGCTGGCTGCTGAGGGTATCTCTGCCAAGGTTATCGATATGTTCACCTGGAAGCCGCTCGACGAGCAGCTCATCCTCGATTCCGCTGCTGAGTGCGGCGCTATCGTAACCGCTGAGAACCATCAGGTTAAGGTTGGTCTGGGTTCTGCTGTTGCTAACGTTGTTATCAAGAACAACCCGGTTCCGATGGAGATGGTAGGCGTTGAGGATCGCTTCGGTCAGGTAGGCGCTGAGTCCTTCCTGCGCGAGGAGTACGGTCTGACCGCTGCTCACATCGTAGAGGCTGCTAAGAAGGCTATCGCTCGCAAGAACGGCTAAGTTTTCTCGCAGATACGCGAAGTAAAATTGCATCGAAAAGCGTTCCGACGTATGTCGGGACGCTTTTTTTGCCGTTACTTTGCACAGAAGCAAGCGCAGATTTTGCATGGTTTGGAAATAGACAATATCACCCAAATCTGCTACACTGTAAGCACAACAATAAAAGGAGGTGTACCGCATGAAAAAACGGTACGCGGCAGGACTGGCACTGGCTCTTGTGGGGATTTTGAGCGGGTGCGGACAAATGCAGGCGGCAGACAACACCATGCACCTTGCACCGGTGGAGCTGTCCGAGGAGCAGGAGGAGCTGATTTGGCTGACCGGTACGAGTACGACCGCCAACACGTTCTTTTTGTACGAATTTTCCGGCAACCACACAGATGCCAATGGCATGGAGATTCATCATTACATCTGGAAAGACAGCCAGTGGACGCCGTATAAAGGCCGTGACGGACTGGTTTCGGGAATGTATCAGATGGATTTGAACGGTCAGCCGGGTAAAATTGCGCTGCGGCGTGACGGTGACATCAATGCGAATTTCGCGATCGAGGTGCACTATCCGGATGGCGGCTGGTCGCATCTGGCAGCACAGCCGAAAGAGATAGAAGGTATGGTGGCTGGTGAAAATTCCGTGGCGGTTGGCACGATGGAAGAGCCGATTGACGATTTGGCTGTCGGTGTGGAAACGCCAATCCTCATTCGGGTGTACCGCAAGGGTGATACCTTGCGTCCGGTGACGGTTGCGGCGTTCAATGCCCCGGAAAACAGCAAAGCGGTGCAGGAAGGTGTTTACGCGGAAGTGTACACTGTCATTTTTATTCAGAAGTAAAGATAAAACTTGATAAAAGGAGGTGCACCGTATGAAAAAACGGTACATAGCAGGACTTGCGCTGGCTCTTGTGGGGATTTTGAGCGGGTGCGGACAGGCAAAAACACAGCCGGCGGACAACACGATTTCCATCACGCCGGTGGAGCAGAAAACGAATGGATCACAGATTGACAAGTCTGTGCAGTATGAATTTTCCGGCAACCATGCGGACGCAAACGGAATTGAAATCCAGCGGTATGCGTGGGACGGCAGTGCGTGGAACAAGGACGAGTTCGGCCTTTTCACGGTCAATTCGGAAAAAGTTGGAGAAAGCAGCGGAACGATTCGGTTTGAGCCGGAAAGCGATGATGTTAATTCGGAATATATCATTGTGATACAGTCGGATGAATTCGGCGGTTCCATCCAGAATGCGGATTCGTCCAAGCTGTGCGGTCTGCCGACCGAGCAGCTGACCTCGGCGGTGGCGATGCAGGAGGAAAAGATTGACGATCTGGCAATCGATGCAGAGATTCCTCTTCTCGTGCGTACATTCCGCACAGATAATACACAGATTTTAGTGGCGATTGATGCGTTTTCCGACCCGGAAAACAGCTCGGCAGTCAAAAACAGCAGCTACGCGGAGGCGTACACCGTAAAATTTGTAAAGAACGATAATCTCTAAAAGCGAATGCCCTGACCTCTCGTCAGGGCATTTTTCTCTTTACGCCCGCGGCGAATTTCACTATAATAGAGGGAGCAGAAAGGGGAGAGAACCATGTCCCAAACAGACAGCCCACTGGGCACAGCGCCGGTCGGCAAGCTGGTTCTGCAGCTTGCGATACCGGCCATGCTGGCACAGTTTGTCAATATTCTATACAGCGTGGTCGATCGCATGTACGTCGGCCACATTGCGGGTGCGGGTGATGCGGCGCTGGCCGGTGTCGGCGTGTGCGCGCCCGTGGTGACCATGATTACCGCCATCGGTGCGCTCATCGGCTTCGGCGGCGGCCCGCTGATGAGCATCCGCATGGGGCGGCGCGACATGGACGGCGCCCGTCAGATCATCACGAACAGCTTTTATCTTTTGCTGGCGCTGAGCGTGCTGGCGACCGTGCCACTGCTCATTTTCAAGCGGCAGATCCTGTTCACCTTCGGCTGCAGCGAGGTTCTGTGGGACTACGCGCAGGCGTACTTTACGACCTACGTTTCCGGCACTGTGTTCGCATTGCTGAGCTACGGACTCAATCAAATTACAATGAGTCAGGGATTTTCGGGTACCGCAATGCGGTCGGTTATGCTCGGAGCGGCCGTAAATATTGCACTTGACCCGGTGTTCATTTTTGCGCTGGACATGGGCGTGCGCGGAGCCGCTCTTGCGACCGTGCTGTCGCAGGCGTGCTCGACGGCGTACATCCTGCGGTTCCTGATGGGCGGCAGAGCCGCCGTCCGCATTACCCGTCAGCCGGTCAATTTCGGCTGGATGCGCCGTATCGTGCAGGTCGGTCTTTCGCCTGCGCTGATCATCGCGCTCGATAACGTGCTGCTCATCTCCATCAACGTCATGCTACGCAGATACGGCGGCGCGGACAGCGATATGCTCATCGCGTGTGCCGCCATCATGCAGAGCTTCATGCTCGTCATCACCATGCCGCTCGGCGGCATCACGGCAGGCACGCAGTCCATTCTCGGCTATAACTACGGTGCATGCGATGAAAAACGTGTCATGAAGGCGTTCCGGTGCATTGTGCTGCTGTGCTTCGTGTTCTGCGGCATCATGTTCCTGCTCGCGCAGACGATCTCGGGCGCTTTTGTCAAAATCTTCACCAAGGATCCGGCGTATATTGATATGGCGGCGTATATGATCCGCATCTACTCGCTCGGCGTGCTCGGACTGACCATCCAGTACCCGTTCGTGGACGGCATGACCGGCATGGGCCTGGTCAAATGGGGACTGACGTTTTCCATGCTCCGCAAGGGCATTTTCCTCGTCAGCGTGTTCGTCCTGCCGCCGATTTTCGGGGCAACAGCCGTTATGTTTTCTGAGCCGCTGTCGGATGTCGTGTCGGCAGTGTTTTCCGGCTGCGCGGCAGTGTTTCTCTTGCCGAAGCTGGTCAGAAAACAGTGCAATAATTGAGAATTGAGGATGGAAAATTAGCGTGACGGTTTAGCGTATGTTCGATGAATATAAATATATATAGGGGGATAAACGGCGGGGTGTGGTCACCCCGCCCTACATGATACATTTATCGAATGGTTAATTGATGTACCATAATAACACGATATATTGTAGGGCGGGATGACCCCATCCCGCCGTATCATTAAAATATGCACGAATCCTAAACAGGGAAACACGATGAATCATCACGTTCATTCCCCATCCTCCATTCTCCATTCTCAATTACTTCCCGCTCTTTGTACAAACTACCCCTTTACGAACGCATTTCTACTCTGTATAATAAGGTAAGATAGAAAACTCTTTCCGTCGAACGGAACAAGAACGATAACGGAGGAACAGAACATGGACGTTAAGGAACGCGCACTGCAGGCACACGAAAAATGGGGCGGCAAGATTGAGGTCGTGGCCCGCTGTGAGGTAAACAGCAAGGACGATCTGTCGATCGCGTACACGCCGGGTGTTGCCGAGCCGTGCCTCAAGATCAAGGACGATCCGTCTCTCAGCTACAAGTACACGCGCCGCCACAATCTGGTTGCGGTCATCACGGACGGCACCGCGGTGCTCGGTCTGGGCGATATCGGTCCGATTGCCGGCATGCCGGTTATGGAGGGCAAGTGCGCGCTGTTCAAGGCGTTCGCTGACGTGGACGCGTTCCCGCTCTGTGTGGCTTCCAAGGATGTGGATGAGATCGTCCGCACCATTCAGCTGATCTCTGGCTCGTTCGGCGGCATCAACCTCGAGGATATCGCGGCTCCGCGCTGCTTTGAGATCGAGCGCCGACTCAAAGAGGTCTGCGACATTCCGGTATTCCACGACGATCAGCACGGCACCGCTGTCTGCTGCGGTGCGGCTCTGCTCAACGCCTGCCGCCTGACCGGCCGCAAGGTCGATGAGATCAAGATGGTTGTCAACGGCTGCGGCGCAGCTGCTATCGCCGTTACCAAGTTCCTGATGTTCCTTGGCGTCAAGCACATCACGATGGTCGAGCGCTTCGGCATCGTCTGCGAGGGGGACGAGCGCCTGAATCCGGCACAGCAGGAGATGGCCAAGGTCACCAACCGCGAGCACATGACCGGCACGCTGGCCGATGCTGTCAAGGGTGCGGATGTATTCTTCGGCATGTCTGCTCCGCAGGTGCTTACTGCCGAGATGGTCTCCACCATGGCCAAGGACCCGATGGTATTCGCTATGGCAAATCCGGTGCCCGAAATCTGGCCGGAGGACGCAAAGAAGGGCGGCGCTGCCGTTGTCGGCACCGGCCGTTCGGACTACCCGAACCAGATTAATAACGTGCTTGCGTTCCCGGGCATTTTCCGCGGCGCACTCGATGTTCGCGCAAGCGACATCAACGAGGAGATGAAGCTGGCAGCGGCAAAGGCGATCGCGGCCTGCGTTTCCGATGAGGAGCTGAACGCGGAGTATATCATGCCGATGGCGTTCGATAAGAAGGTTATCCGTTCGGTAGCCGATGCCGTTGCACAGGCCGCCCGCGATTCCGGTGTGGCCCGTATCTGAGCGCAGCAGACGAAAAGTTACAGATAAGACATAATCAACCGCGCGGGAACAATCTCGCGCGGTTTTTGCGCAAAAGTGCGTGCACGCACACGCACAAGTTCGCGGAATGACAAAAACAGCGGATTGCACAACTCGGCTTTGTGAAAAAATGCGTTTGACATTTACAGTGCATAAGGGTACAATAAGAATAACAAAAATGCGTTTGTTCTGCGCAGACGCAGAGAGAAGATTATGGAGGGAATAACTATGTTAGATCCGAAGAAAGTAAGACTGGGTATCTGCCCGATCGGCTGGTCCAATGATGATATGTGGGATCTCGGCGACGAGAACACCTTCCAGCAGTGCATCTCTGAGATGAAGCTCGCTGGTTTTGACGGCTGCGAAGTAGGCCACAAGTACCCGGAGGACAAGACCGTCCTCAAGCACATGCTGGACGCCCGCAACCTGACCATCGCTTCCAAGTGGTTCTCCTCTTTCCTGGTTGACAAGCCGTACGAAGAGGTAGAGGCTGAGTTCATCAAGGAGCTGGATTACCTGTCCTACGTTGGCGCTACCGCAATCAACGTATCTGAGCAGTCCGGTTCTATCCAGGGCCAGCTGGACACCCCGATTCTGGACGACAAGAAGCGCGTTCTGACCGACGAGGAGTGGGATCGCTTCATCACCGGCCTGAACAAGCTGGGCAAGCTGTCCATGGAGAAGTACGGCATCCGCACCTGCTTCCATCATCACATGGGCACCGTATGCCAGACCGTTGAGGAGACTACCCGCCTGATGGAGAACACCGACCCGAAGTATGTATTCCTGTGCTTCGATACCGGTCACTTCACCTTCGCTGGCGAGGATCCGGTAAAGATGCTCGAGAAGTTCGCTGACCGTGTTGGTCACGTTCATCTGAAGAACATGCGTATGCCGCTGGTTGAGAAGGCTCGCGCTGAGCACTGGTCTTTCCTGGATGCAGTTCGCGCAGGCGCTTTCACCGTACCGGGCGATCCGGACGGCTGCGTAGAGTTCGACGCTGTATTCGATCTGCTTGACAAGGCTGGCTACACCGGCTGGATCATGGTAGAGGCAGAGCAGGATCCGGCTAAGGCTAATCCGTTCGAGTACGCTAAGATGGGCCGTGAGTACATCACTGCACACACCGGTCTGGGCGGCGAGGTTGTTCTGAAGAAGTAATTCTTCGCATATCGCGCAATAAAACACGAAACCGAGGGCATTTGCCCTCGGTTTTTTGCGTTCCCCAAAGGATATATGTCGTTAAGAACCGTTTGCACCGACCGGAAGCCTCCCCTGAAAGGAGAGGGGAACCGCCGAACGGCGGTGGAGGGGTTTGCCGTACCCACGGCAGAGGATTTCGCACGCTGCGGCGTGCGGGAATGTTGCCGCTGCGCGCGGCGGGCGCACAAGAGGGTAGACAACCTGCGGTTTTCCACCCTCTTGTGAATCACCCCTTTTCCCGCAAGGGCTTGGGTGCAGATGGTAGACTGCGTAAGCATGAAAAAGGGGAACGGCAGTCGGGTTACCGTTCCGTAGGGCAGACCAATGTGTCTGCCCATTTCTTTACCTATACGCAATGTCAGATACCTTTCTGCTACACATACGGTTTAATCTACGCAGGCGCGGCATACCCGTGACGCGCAACATTTTTACCTGTGCAGATTATCCAAATCCTGCGATTGCAGCCGGTTTGTGCCGGAAAACGAGTTGCGCGGCACTGTTATGCCGCGCGTAGCGGCAATCTCCGCCGCAGTCTACGGCAAAACGCTTCGCCCGGAAGCGGTGAACCGCCTGCGCGGTTCGGATGCCCCGAAAAACCGGTGCCGAAACCCCTCAGTCGCAGCAAGCTGCGCCAGCTTCCCTTTCAGGGGAGCCTGCAACCGTCCGGAGGGCGCAAACCGCTTCGCCCTTTATTCATTTGCCACTATATAAATCGTTGCAAATTCTCCGAAAATAGGGTAGAATAGTAAACAGGAATAGAATAAGGAGTGTGGAGCATGGAAGCACAGAAATATAAGCGCGTACTGATCAAGATCAGCGGCGAAGCCCTTGCGGGCGATAAGCATTTCGGCCTGAACTTTGATGTCATCGGTCCGGTATGCGATGTGATCAAAAAATGCAACGAAGAGGGCTGCGAGATCGGCATTGTTGTCGGCGGCGGCAACTTCTGGCGCGGCGTAAAGGACGGCGGCGGCAAGATGGAGCGCACCCGCGCGGACCACATGGGCATGCTGGCAACCACCATCAACGCACTGGCGCTGCAGGATGCTCTGGAGCAGCGCGGCGTGGACGTTCGCGTACAGACCGCTATCGAGATGAACAAGATCGCTGAGCCGTACATCCGTTCCCGCGCGACCCGTCATCTGGAAAAGGGCCGTGTCGTTATCTTCGGCTGCGGCACCGGCTGCCCGTTCTTCTCGACCGACACCGCAGCGGTTCTGCGTGCGGCGGAGATCGGCGCGGACGTTATCCTGCTGGCAAAGAACGTAGACGGCGTGTACGATTCCGATCCGGCTGTCAACCCGGATGCCAAGAAGTACGACCACCTGAGCTACATGGACGTGCTCAATCAGGGCCTCGGCGTTATGGATTCTACCGCGACCTCGCTGTCCATGGATAACCATATCCCGATTCTGGTATTCGCGCTTTCCGACCCCGAAAATATTCACCGCGCTGTTAACGGCGAAAAGATCGGCACGATCGTTGAGGAGGTAAAATAATGAAGGAACAGATCAAGTCCCACGAGGCAAAAATGCAGAAAACGCTGGACGTGCTCTCCAAGGAGCTGGCAGCAGTCCGCGCAGGCCGCGCAAACCCGGCGGTTCTCGATAAGATCACCGTTGAGTATTACGGTGCACCGACCCCGCTGAATCAGGTTGCGGCAATCTCTACGCCCGACCCGCGCACGCTGGCCATCCAGCCGTGGGACGGCTCGGTGCTCAAGGCCATTGAGAAGGCGATCCGGGTCTCCGACCTCGGCATCAACCCGCAGAACGACGGCAAGCAGATTCGTCTGAACTTCCCGCCGCTGACCGAGGAGCGCCGCAAGGAGCTCATCAAGGGCGTTTCCAAGACCGGTGAGGAGGCCAAGGTTGCACTCCGCAACATCCGCCGTGATGCACTGGACAAGTTCAAGGCAGCGCAGAAGAAGAGCGAGATCACCGAGGACGAGCTGCACGACGGCGAGGACAAGATGCAGAAGCTGACTGACAAGTACGTCAAGGAAGTTGATGCAATGGTCGCTAAGAAGTCTAAGGAGCTTGCGGAAGTATAACTTCCGCTGCGCTTATAGGGGGCTTCACAAGCCCCCTATATACGAAGTGCGGTTCCGGGGAAACCGCACTTCGATACCCGAATGACGCGCCCCACGGGCGCTGGGTCGGGGGACAAAAAGACCCGGCAAAACTGGGCCTTTTTGTGCGGCACAGAGTGCCGCGATTGGATGCCGCCGCAGAGCGGCGGTCGCCTGCGGGCGAGCCAATGGCTCGGATTTCTGAATGAAATCCTGCCATGTGGGTACGATTTGCAAGCAAATCGGGATTTTATGCGCTGCAAGCAGCGTGTGCAAGAGTTTATTGGGGGCGGCGGATTCGTCGCCCTTTTGCATGAAATTGGCAGGAAAACCTGCCGCAAGAGGGACAAACAGGGAGGAAGCAGGTTGGGTCTGTTCACACGAAAAAAGAAGGATAACGCGCCTGAAAACCGTCCGGTGCCGCGTCATATTGCGGTCATCATGGACGGCAACGGCCGCTGGGCCAAGAAACGCGGTCTGCCGCGCAAGGCCGGTCACAAGGTCGGCGCGGAGACGTTCCGCACCATCGCCACCTACTGCAAGGACATTGGCGTACAGTATTTCACGGTCTATGCATTCTCTACCGAAAACTGGAAGCGTCCGCAGGACGAGGTGGACGCGCTGATGAACCTGTTCCGCTCCTATCTGAAGGAGGCGGCGGAAACCATGTTCGAGCGCGGCGTTGCCGTGCGCGTGTTAGGCGATCTGACCGTTCTGCCGGAGGATATTCGCGCGCAGATCGCGGAGGTGGATGCGATTGCCGATCGGCTTGGTCCGGACGCGGCAACGGCTTCGCTGTGCATCAACTACGGCGGCAGGGACGAGATCAAAAACGCCGTCCGTGCTATCGCGGAGCAGGTGAAAGCCGGCGAACTGGCACCCGAGGATATCACCGAGGACACCATTTCCGCGCACCTGTACACCGCGCACATGCCCGATCCCGACCTCATCATCCGTCCTTCGGGCGAGATCCGCACGTCCAACTTCCTGCTGTGGCAGTCCGCCTATTCGGAGTACTACTTCACCGATGTGCTGTGGCCGGATTTCAAAACCACCGATCTGGATGCGGCAATCGACAATTTTAACAACAGAAACCGTCGTTTTGGCGGCGTTTAATATCCAATTAGGGTGATAAAACTATGAAAGCAAGAGTATTGTTTGGCGTATTCGGCTTTATTTTTGTGCTGCTGGCGCTGTATGTGTTCCCGCCGATCGTGCTGGAGCTTGTCGTGGCGGCGCTGTGCGTGTTCGCCACCTATGAGGTGCTCGGCTCGACAAAACTGGTGCGCAACCACTTGGAACTGCTGCTCGCAATGGCCGTCTCGCTGGGACTGGCTGTCGGTCATTTCAGCATCCTGCCGCTGCGGCTCGAGAGCGTGATGCAGGGTCTGGTGCTGGTGCTCCTGTTCGGCTCGTTCGCCATCGAACTGAAATATCACGACGTCATGAAGGCTTCGCAGGTCTCGTGGGCGTTTTTCGGCGGACTTGTCGTGCCGTACCTGCTGCTCAGCCTGTTGCGTATTTTCCAGATGAACTACCATCACGGCGCGTTCATCGTGCTGCTGCCGCTGCTTGCTGCCTGGGGCGCGGACACCTGCGCTCTGTTCTCGGGCATGCTGTTCGGCAAGCATAAGCTGGCGCCGGTCGTCAGCCCGAAAAAGACGGTAGAGGGCGCAGTCGGCGGCGTGGTCGGCGGTGCTGTCCTCGTGCTGATCGCGGCTTTGATTATGAACCAGACGCTCGGCCTTGAAATGCCGCTCTGGTCGGCGGTCGTGCTCGGCGCAGTCGGCGCGGTGCTCGGAGAGATCGGCGACCTGTCGTTCTCGGTCATCAAGCGCCAGACCGGCATTAAGGATTACGGACATATTTTTCCGGGACATGGCGGTGTGCTGGACCGTTTCGACAGTGTGCTGTTCGTAGCGCCGTTCGCGGAATTGCTCTTTAGAGTCATTTGGTAATTGAAAATTGAGAATGGAGAATGGAGAATTGTGGTATCGCGCTTTGCGCGATGATTAGATTCCGCGCTTTGCACGGCACCATAATTTTCAATTTTCCATTTTCCATTATCCATTATCCCAAATCGTTTAACAGGAGAAAAATAATGAAGAAGATTGCGATTTTAGGTTCAACGGGTTCGATCGGCACGCAAACGGTCGATATTCTGCCTTCGATCGACGCCGAAGTCGTCGCATTGACGACCAACCGGCGCATAAACTTATTGGAGGAGCAGGCGCGTGCCCTGCATCCGAAAATGGTCTGCGCGATGGACGAAAACGCAGCCAAGGAGCTGAAAATTAAGCTGGCGGACACGGATATTGAGGTTCTGACCGGTATGGACGGTCTGATCGCCTGTGCCGCCGAGAGCGGCGCGGACATCGTGGTGACGGCGGTTGTCGGCATGGTCGGCCTGCTGCCGACGATGGCGGCCATCAAGGCGGGCAAGGATATCGCGTTGGCGAACAAGGAGACGCTCGTGTGTGCGGGCGGTCTGGTGATGAGCGCTGCAAAGCAGTACGGCGTGCGCATCCTGCCGGTGGATTCCGAGCATTCGGCGATCTTTCAGTGCGTGCAGGCGGCAAACGGCAACCCGATCGACAAAATCCTGCTGACAGCCTCCGGCGGTCCGTTCTTCGGCAAAAAGTTCGAGGAAATGCGCGGCATGACGCGCGAGCAGGCGCTTGCACACCCGAACTGGAGCATGGGTGCAAAAATCACGATTGACTCTGCGACCATGATGAACAAGGGTCTGGAGCTGATCGAAGCCATGTGGCTGTATGATCTGCCGCCGGAGGACATTGAAATTGTTGTCCACCGCGAGAGCATCGTGCACTCGGCGGTGGAGTTTGCGGACGGAGCGGTAATCGCGCAGCTTGGTCTGCCGGATATGCGTCTGCCGATCCAGCTGGCGCTGACGTGGCCGCAGCGTGTGCCGTGCAAGGTACCGCGCATGTCGCTCGCGGAGGTCGCAAAGCTGACGTTCTACGCACCCGACTATGAGGCGTTTCCGGCGCTGAACCTCGCCAAGCACGCCGCCTCCCTCAAGGGCGACCGCGGCGCTGTGCTCAACGGTGCAAATGAGGCCGCAGTCGGTCTGTTTTTGAATGGTAAGATCGGTTTTACCGACATCGCAGAGCGCGTTGCATACGCACTCGATACCATTCCGTACAAGAAGGACATCACGCTGGACGACGTTCTGGCGGCGGACAAAGCCGCGCGCGAGATCGTGCTCGGCTGACCGAAAGGAGCTACGCTTTGCTGCAAATCATTCTGGCAATCCTCGCCTTCGGTGTGCTGGTCATCGTGCATGAGTTCGGACATTTCATCACCGCCAAGCGCGGCGGTGTGCAGGTCAACGAATTCTGGATCGGCATGGGTCCGACCCTCCTCAAGCACGAGTACCACGGCACGCTGTACTGTCTCAAGCTGCTGCCGTTCGGCGGCGCGTGCGTTATGGAGGGCGAGGACGGTGAAAGTGAAAATGAGCACGCCTTCGGCAAGGCGAAGCTGCCGCGCCGCATGCTCATCGTGTGCGCGGGCGCGCTGATGAATTTCCTCGTGGGATTCCTTATCGTGCTGGCGGTCATGCGTCCGAACGGACCGAACGGCGGCTATATCGTCTCCACCATCAGCGAGGTCAATCCGGCGAGCACCGCCGCCGCAGACGGCGGTCTGGAGGCAGGCGACGAAATTCTGAAAATCGACGGCTACCACATCCTCGTGCGGACGGATTTCGATACCGCGCTTGCGCGCACCGGTTCGACCACGCATGAAATTACCGTGCGCCGCAACGGCGAAAAGGTGACGCTGCCAACGGTCAAGCTCGAAGCGGCGGTCACGGACGCGAACGGAAACAAGCGCATCGGCATCACCTTTGCGGAGCTGCCCGACAGCCTTGGCATGCACCTCAATATGAGCGTGCGCACCGCCGTCAACTACGCGCGGCTCGTCTGGTCGAGCGTGGGCATGCTCGTCAGCGGACAGGTCGGCGTGGATCAGCTTTCCGGTCCGGTCGGTGTGGCCGAGGTCATGGCGGATACCGCCAAGTACAGCATGATTTCGTTCTTCCAGCTTGTGGCATTTATCTCGATCAATCTCGGCGTGATGAACCTGCTGCCGCTGCCTGCACTGGACGGCGGTCGGCTCGTGTTCCTCATCATCGAGGGCATCCGCCGCAAGCCCGTGCCGCCCAGGTATGAGGGCTATGTGCACGCGGCAGGACTCATGCTGCTGCTTATGCTGATGGTGTATGTGACCGGGCAGGACGTACTGCGCATTTTTATGCGCAGTAATTGAGAATTGAGAATGGAAAATGGAAAATGAATGTGCGGTGCATAGCGCCGTTATGCAATCATCGTGCAAAGCGCGATACCACAATTCTTCATTCTCCATTTTCCATTTGTGAGAGGTTAGAGCTATGAAAATAACAAAGCAAATCAAGATAAGGGACGTATTGGTTGGCGGCGGCGCTCCCATTGCGGTGCAGTCCATGACCAACACGGATACGCGCGACGCGCAGGCTACTCTGGCGCAGATTCGCGCACTGGCGGACGCGGGCTGCGACATTGTTCGCTGTGCCGTGCCGGATATGCAGGCGGCGGAGGCGCTGCGCGAAATCTGCGCGAACTCGCCGCTGCCGGTGGTGGCGGACATCCACTTTGACTACCGTCTTGCGCTGGCGGCGATCGAGTCCGGCGTGGACAAGATTCGCTTGAATCCGGGCAACATCGGCGGCGCGGACCGCGTACAGGCGGTTGTGAAGGCGGCAAAGGAACGCCATCTGCCAATCCGCATCGGCGTAAACTCCGGCTCGGTGGAGAAGCACATCCTCGAGAAATTCGGCGGGCCGACACCCGAGGCCATGGTGGAAAGTGCGCTGTACCATGTCGGTCTGCTGAACGACTGCGATTTTGACGACATCTGCATTTCCATCAAGTCGTCCTCGGTGCCGAACACCATGCAGGCGTACCTGCTGGCGAGCGAAAAGACCGACTATCCGCTCCATCTCGGCGTTACCGAGGCGGGCACCGAGTACATGGGCACGATCAAGTCGGCGGCGGGCATCGGCGGCCTGCTGGCGCTCGGCGTGGGCGACACCATCCGCGTGAGCCTGACGGACGATCCGGTCAAGGAGGTCTACGCGGCAAAGGCGATTCTCAAGGCTGTCGGCAGAGCGGAAGAGGGCATCAACGTGGTTTCCTGCCCGACCTGCGGCCGCACGCGCATCAACCTCATCGACATTGCCAAAGAGGTTGAGCAGCGCTGCCAGAGCATTCATGGCAAGAAGATGAAGGTAGCCGTTATGGGCTGCGTGGTAAACGGTCCCGGCGAGGCGCGTGAAGCCGATCTCGGCATTGCGGGCGGCGACGGCGTGGGCCTGATCTTCCGCCGCGGCGAGATCATCAAAAAGGTGCCGCAGGAGCAGCTTGTGGATGCACTGATGGACGAAATCGCACATTATGAAGGAGAATAATCGTGGCTGGAAAGCTGATTGATATTTTTCAAAACTGTAAATGTGTAAATGAGGAGAAGCACCTTGCCGCAGGCGAGGTGCGTTCTCTGGCATTTGGGGATAATAACACGGTGATGGTCGTGGAACTCGGTCTGCACGAGGTTGTCAGTCGCAAGGTGATTGCCAAGGCGGAAAAGCAGATCGCGGACACCTACGGTCTTGACCGCGTGATGATCGAGCCGCGCTACAACATGCCGGGTGAGCTGTCGAACGCGTACATCAAGTCGCTGTATGACGACATGGCGTACCGCATGCCGTCAGCCAAGGGTCTGCTCGACCACACCAAGTGGGAGTTTGCGGACGGTGCGCTCCAAATCCCGATGGACGAGGTGAGCGAAAAGCATTTCGCAAACGCACTGCGGCATCTGGAGGCGCGTATTCAGCGGGAGTTGGGGAGAAGCTGTCCGGTGCACGCAGTCCGCGCGGACGCACAGGATTTTGCACCCGCACCCGAGCAGGAGGAGAGCCGCGAGGAAATTCTGCACAAGGCTGTGGAGCAAGCAGCGGCAGCCGCAGCGGAAACGCCCAAGCCGAAAAAGCCGCGTCCGGCGCCGCAGCAGCATACCGGCTATCAGCGCCCGCGCGCCGAGAAGGTGCGCGAGGACGATCTCATCTTCGGCAAGCTGATTCAGGACCCCATTATTTCGGTCAACGAGGCGATTGCCGCCTATGACATGGTCACCATTCAGGGCGAGGTGTTCTTCACCGACAGCAAGGACATCCACAGCAAGAAAACCGGCAAGGATTACGTCAAGATTGCGTTTGACATAACCGACCGCACCAATTCCGTGCGCGTTTCCAAGTTCCTTGCGGCGGACAAGTCGGGCGATACGGCATCTAAAATCAAGAAGGGTCTGTACTGCACCGTGCAGGGCAAGATGGTGTACGACACCTTTGCCAAGGAGATGGTGCTCGAGCCGACCGGCATCGTCAAGGCGAAAAAGCCGGAGCGAAAGGACACCTACGAGGGCATGAAGCGCGTGGAGCTGCATCTGCACACCAACATGAGCGCGATGGACGGCATGAGCAGCACCGCGTCTCTGCTGTGCCGCGCCGCCAAGTGGGGACACCGCGCGATGGCGATTACCGACCACGGTGTGGCGCAGGCGTTCCCCGAAGCGCTGCACGCGCAGGAGGGCAAGCAGAAGGATATCATCGGTGACATGAAGATCATCTACGGCATCGAGGCGTACTACATCAACGACGAGAACAGTATTTCGGTCGTGCGCGGCAAGAGCGCCGAGCCGCTCGACGGCACGTTCATCGTGTTCGACCTTGAGACCACCGGACTCAATCCGGCGAGCGAGGAAATTACCGAGATTGCCGCTGTGCGCGTTGTGGAGGGCGAGATTCGCGATTCCTTCCAGACCTATGTCAACCCGCACAAGCCGATTCCGGCGGAAATCACCGAGCTGACCGGCATTTCGGACGAGACGGTAGCGGACGCGCCCGACCTCGACAAAGCCGTGCCGGAATTCCTCGCATGGGCAGGCGAGGGACAGTACCCGCTTGTGGCGCACAACGCAGGCTTCGATATGGGCTTCCTGCGGACGGCCTGCCAGAGACTGGGTATCGAGCGGGAGTTTACAAGCATTGATACCCTCGAGATGAGCCGCCTGATGCTGCCGCACATGCACAAGTTCAAGCTGAACATTCTGGCGAAGGAGCTGCAGGTCGGCCCGTTTGAGCACCACCGCGCGAGCGAGGATGCCGCCGTGCTCGGCCGCATTTACGTCAAGCTGCTGAAAAGGCTCAGGGAGGAGATGCACGCGGTTACGACTGCGGATATCAATCCGGTGCTGGCGGCGACGACCGACCGCAAGAACAAGCTGAAAAACCTGCCGCGCTATCACTTTATCATTCTGGTGAAGAACCAGGCGGGACTGCGCAACCTGTATCAGCTGATTTCCAAGAGCTTTCTGGAATATTACAACAAGCGCCCCATTATGCCGCGCAGCGAACTCATCCGCCACCGTGAGGGATTGATTTTCGGCTCGGCATGTGAGGCGGGCGAGGTATTCCGCGCATTGACCAAGGGCGAGCCGTGGGAGGAGATCAAGCGGCTGGCGTCGTTCTACGACTATCTGGAGATTCAGCCGATCGGCAACAACAACTTCATGATCGCAAAGGGCATGGCGAAGGACGAGGAGCAGCTGCGCGACTGGAACCGCGATATTCTCCGCCTGGCGGATGAATTGGGAAAACCGTGCTGCGCCACCGGTGACGTACACTTCCTCGAACCCGAGGATGAGGCGTTCCGCCGTATTCTGATGGCGGGTCAGGGCTTCTCCGATGCGGATAATCAGGCGCCGCTGTACTTTAAGAGCACGGATGAAATGCTGAAGGAATTTTCCTATCTCGGGGAGGACCGGGCGTATGAGGTGGTCGTGAAGAACACCAACATGATTGCCGACATGTGTGACGTGATTCGTCCGGTGCCGAGGGAAAACTACCCGCCGCACATCGACGGCTGTGAGGACGATCTGCGCAACATGTGCTACGAAAAGGCTAAGCGTATCTACGGCGATCCGCTGCCCGAGCCGGTGCAGGCGCGGCTTGACCGTGAGCTTGGCTCCATCATCGGCAACGGCTATGCGGTTATGTACATCATCGCGCAGAAGCTGGTGACCAAGTCGCTTGCGGACGGCTATCTGGTCGGCTCGCGTGGTTCGGTCGGCTCGTCGCTCGCGGCGTTCATGTCGGATATCACCGAGGTAAATTCGCTCGCCCCGCACTATCTGTGCCCGGACGACAAATATCTCGAGTGGCACGAGGAATACTCGTGCGGTGTCGATCTGCCCGATAAGATCTGCCCGAAATGCGGCAAGCCGCTCACCAAACAGGGCTTCAACATTCCGTTCGAGACCTTCCTCGGTTTCGAGGGCGACAAGGTGCCGGATATCGACCTGAACTTTGCGGGCGAGTATCAGTCGCGTATCCACTGGTACACCGGCGAGATCTTCGGTCATGACCATGTGTTCCGAGCGGGCACCATCGGCACGGTTGCTGAAAAAACCGCGTTCGGCTACGTCAAAAAGTACATGGAGGAGCGCGGCGTTGAGTGCTCCCGCGCGGAGGAAAACCGCCTGGCGGCGGGCTGCACCGGTGTGCGCCGTACCTCGGGTCAGCACCCGGGCGGCGTTGTCGTTGTGCCCAAGGAGATTGAGATTTACGACGTCTGTCCGATTCAGCATCCGGCAGACGATCCGGATTCCGACATCATCACCACCCATTTCGAGTATCACTCCATTGACGCGAACCTGCTCAAGCTGGACGAGCTGGGACACGATGACCCGACCATTATCAAGCATCTGGAGAACCTCACCGGCGTAAACGCGCAGGAGATTCCGCTCGACGACCCGGAGACTATGAGTCTGTTCCACTCGTGCAAGGCGCTTAAGTACACGGGCGAAAACCCGGATACCGACCCGATCCTCGGTGACCTCGGCTGTGTGGCGGTGCCCGAGTTCGGCACCAAGTTCGTGCGCGGCATGGTCAAGGAGACGCACCCGTCCACGTTCGCGGAGCTGGTATCCATTTCCGGTCTGTCGCACGGTACGGATGTTTGGCTCGGCAATGCCGCAGAGCTGGTCCGCAAGGGCATTCCGCTGTCCGGCTGTATCTGCTGCCGAGACGATATCATGAACTACCTGATCCTGCAGGGCGTCAAGCCCAAGCTGTCGTTCAAGACGATGGAGTCCGTCCGAAAGGGCAAGGGACTGACCGAGGAAATGGAAGCCGCCATGAACGAGCAGCATGTGCCCGAGTGGTACATCGACTCGTGCAAGAAGATCAAGTATATGTTCCCGAAGGCGCACGCGGTCGCGTATGTCATGATGGCGTTCCGTATCGCGTGGTTCAAGGTGCACCGTCCGCTCGCGTTCTATTCGGCGTACTTTTCCATCCGCGCGAAAGGCTTTGATGCGTCCTGTATGATCAAGGGCGATAAGGTTTGCCTGGACAAGATGACCGAGCTGCGCGGCAAGGAGCGCGATAAGACGATTTCAGCGGCGGAAAAGGATATGATGACGACCCTTGAGGTCTGCCACGAGTTTTACAGGCGCGGATTTACGTTCGAGCCGATGGATGTTTATAAATCGGACGCAACGCGCTTTCTCGTGACGGAAACCGGTTTGATTCCGCCGTTTACGTCCATGCCGGGCATCGGTGAGCAGGCCGCGCTCAGCATCGTGGAGGAGAGAAAAAACGGTAAGTTCCTCTCGGCAGAAGAGCTGATCGTCCGGTGCCCGAAGGCGTCCAAGGCGGTCGTCGAACTGCTCGAGCAGATCGGCGCGCTTGGCTCCATGCCGAAAACAACGCAGATGACGCTATTTTAGAAAGGTGTGACGATTGTGGCAAAGTACGAGAAGCATCTGACGGGAAATTTTGACGAGCTGCTGGAGCTTGTAACGGACGGCGTGCTGAACGGCAGCATGTCTGCGTCCTACGAGGACGGCTCGGATTGGACAAACGGCACGGTCCGCTGCGCGGTGCGCGTGTTCGAGCGTTACAGCTACATGGGCGGCAACCGCGTCAGCATGAATGTCACTCTGGTCGGCAACGACCGCGACCTGTTTCTCTCCGCCATCACTTCGGGCGGCAGTCAGGCCGTGTTCTTCAAGCTCAATACCCTCGGCGAGGAGAGCTTTCTGGAAAAGCTGGTGCCGATCGTGGAGAACTATAAAAAGAGAGTAGAGTGAGGAGTTGAGAGTGAAGAGATGGGAGGAAGCGGGAGGGCGGAGAGAAAAAAGCCGCCTCTGCTTCATCTCCGCTCTTCACTCTTTCTTTTTCACTCGAAAACGGGAGTTCGAAGCGGAAAAGGCTGCCCACAGTGTAGGCTCCGCTCTCTAAAAAGGGTCTTGACAGTATATAGGGAACTATGGTATGATTTCATCATGATAAAGCGATAAAGGAGCAGCGGAGCCATGAACCGTTTTCGTATTTCCACCCCGGAGGGTACCCGAGACCTGTTATTTTCCTCGTGCCGTGCGCTGCGGCAGACGGAAAACGCTGTGCGCGACGCGCTGGAGGAGCGCGGCTACAGCGAGATCATCACCCCGGCGGTTGAGTATTTTGATGTATTTGCACAGGCAAACCCCGAGCTGGATCAGGATCAGATGCTGAAGATCATCGACAAGTCCGGCCGCATTTGCGTGGCGCGTCCGGATAACACCACGCCGATCGCGCGTATCGCAGCCACCCGACTGGATGACGCGGCGCTGCCGGTCCGCCTGTATTACAGCCAGAAGGTGTTCCGTTCGGTGTCCGGCGACCACGGCCACAAGGGCGAGTTTCTGCAGGTCGGCGCGGAATTTATCGGCGCGGACGGTCTGGAGGCCGACAAGGACATTCTCACGGCTGCGTTTGCCGCACTCAGCAAGACCGGCGCGGACAACTTCCGCGTAGAGCTTGGTCACGCTGAGATCTACAAGGCGCTGATGGATGAGCTTGGCGCGGATGCACAGTCCGCCGAGGGCATCCGCCGCCTGATCGAAAACAAGTCGTTTGCCGCGCTCGGTGATGCGCTCGAGCCGTTCAAGGGCAAGCCTGCCGCAAAGGCGCTCAGCGCTATGCCGAATCTGTTCGGCGGCATCGAGGTGCTCGACGAGGTCGAGTCGCTCACCGGCAACGTGCGCGTACTCGGCGCGACCGCTTATCTGCGCCGACTGTATCAGGCACTGGATGAGGCAGGCTACGGCGACCGCATCATGATCGACCTCGGCCTTGTCCACGAGATGGATTACTACACCGGCATCATGTTCCGCGGCTACATCGGCGGTGCGGGCGCGGCCATCCTCTCGGGCGGCCGTTACAACGCGCTGTGCGCCAAGTTCGGCAAGGATATGCCCGCGGGCGGCTTCGGCATTGACGTGGAGAGCGTTGCCGACAGCCTTGCAGGCGCAAGCCGTCCCGAGGTCGCAACCCGCCGGGATACCGTGCGTATCGCACTGACCAAGGGCCGTCTGGAGAAGAAAACGCTCGCGCTGCTCAAGGCCGCAGGCTACGATATCTCCGAGCTAGAGGCCGGAACGCGCAAGCTCATCTTCACCCTGCCGGACAGCGGCGTGGAGATCGTGCTTTCCAAGGCCGCGGACGTAATCACCTACGTTGAGCACGGCGTGTGCGACATGGGCGTGGTCGGCAAGGATACCATCATGGAAAAGGGCGGCAGCTTCTACGAAATGGTAGACCTCGGCTTCGGCAAGTGCCGCTTTGCCCTCGCTACCAAGAAGGGCAAGGACGTGTACGGCGGCTATAAGACCCCGGTTATCGCTACCAAGTATCCGGCGGTCACCAAGGCCTTTTTCAATAAGAAGAATATGGACGTTGAGACCATCAAGATCGAAGGCTCGGTCGAGCTGGCGCCGCTGCTCGAGCTGGCAGACGGCATTGTTGATATCGTGGAGACCGGCACGACGCTCAAGGAGAACGGCCTCGAGGTCGTTGAGAATGTAGCGCCCATCTCGGCAAGAGTTATCGTCAACCTCGCCAGTGCGAAGATGAAGAAGGCGGCGATTCAGAAGGTTATTGCAGAACTGGAAAGTGGCTTGGAGAAGTAAGCCAATACCTATATAACATAAATCATATCCATAGGGCGGGGTGCCCTGCGGAATATTTATAACAATGCCGGTGGACGAAAACGGTTGACACAAAAGGGGAATACCACAATGTTTATGAAAACAGTCCTCGCGGACGGACAGGCAGAGCAGCAGGTCATCCGCGAAATGAAGGCCCGTGCGGCTGGTGCGCGCGGCGATATTGAGCAGATTGTCCGCGGTGTGATGGCGGACGTACAGCAGCGCGGCTGGGATGCGGTCGTGGAGTACGCCGAGCGGTTTGACGGCAAGGCGCCGTACATTGTCGAGCCGAAGGTGCTGGACGATGCGTACAACGCCTGCGACCCGAAGCTGATCGCGGCGCTGGAAAAGGCGGCGGCGAACATCCGCGACTACCACGAGCAGATGCTCGTCAAGACGTGGGAGTGGAACCGCTCGGGGGGCGAAACGCTCGGTCAGACCGTGCGCGGACTTTCGCGCGTCGGCATTTATGTGCCGGGCGGCACGGCAGCGTATCCGTCGAGTGTGCTGATGAACGCCATTCCGGCCAAGGTGGCGGGTGTCGGCGAGCTTATCATGGTAACGCCGCCGACCGAAAATATGTCCAACGAAGTGCTTGCGGCGGCGAAAATCGCCGGTGTGGATACGGTCATCGCCATCGGCGGCACGCAGGCGATTGCCGCGCTGACCTACGGCGCGGGCTTTATCCCGCAGGTGGACAAGATCGTCGGCCCGGGCAACGCCTTTGTTGCAGCAGCCAAGAAGCTGGCGTTCGGCACGGTCGATATCGACATGATCGCCGGTCCGTCCGAGGTGCTGGTCATTGCCGATCACACCGCCAACCCGACTTACGTTGCCGCCGACCTGCTCAGTCAGGCCGAGCACGACAAGCTGGCTTCCGCCGTCCTGCTGACCGATTCTATGGCGCAGGCGCAGGCGATTTCGTGCGAGATGGAGCGGCAGGCAAAGCAGCTCCCGCGCTGGGACATCATCAAGGAGAGCGTGGCGAACTACGGCTGCGCCATCGTGTTTGACGACTTGAAGGACGCCTGCAGGATGGCTGATGTGGTCGCACCCGAGCATCTGGAGGTCGTAACCGCCGCTCCGCGTGAGCTGCTGCCGCACCTGCACAACGCAGGCGCGATCTTCCTCGGTCAGTATGCGCCGGAGCCGCTCGGTGACTACATGGCAGGCCCGTGTCACGTTCTGCCGACCTCGGGCACGGCGCGTTTCTTCTCGCCGCTGTCTACGGACACGTTTTTGAAGAAAACCAGCGTGATCGAGTACACGCGGGACGCGCTCGAAAGCTACGCACAGGATATTATCGCGCTCGCGCAGAGCGAGCACTTGGACGCGCACGCAAACTCCATCGCGGTGCGCTTTGCGGAGGAAAACAACGATGAGAACCGCTGAAATCAAACGAAAGACCAAGGAAACCGACATTTCGCTCAAGCTGACGCTCGAGGGCGGCGACCGCAAGATTGACACCGGCATCGGCTTTTTCGACCATATGCTAAACAGCTTTGCCGTGCATTCCGGCTTCGGCCTCACGCTCACCTGCAAGGGCGACCTCGAGGTGGACGGGCACCATTCGGTCGAGGACTGCGGCATTGCGCTCGGTCAGGCACTGGCAGAATGTGTCGGTGATAAGGCCGGAATCGCACGCTTCGGTCAGGCGTTCGTGCCGATGGACGAGGCGCTCGGTTTCTGCGCGCTGGATATTTCCGGACGCCCGTATCTCGTGTTCGATGCCCCCATGCCGCAGCCGATGTGCGGCCAGTACGACACCTGCCTGACGGTCGAGTTCATGCGTGCGCTGGCGGTACACGCCGGACTGACGCTGCACCTCAAGTGCGAGTACGGCGAGAACGCGCACCATATCACGGAGGCGCTGTTCAAGGCGCTTGCACGCGCGCTCAAGCAGGCCGTTGCGGTTACCGGCGGCGGCGTTTTGAGTGCGAAGGGTGTTCTCTAAATTTCATAAACATGGTGCCAACCGTTACGGCAGGATGAGGTCATCCCGCCCTGCGGAACAGATTCCGAGAGGTACAACATGAGTTATATTGCAATCGTAGATTATGGCGCAGGCAATCTGATGAGCGTACACAACACGCTCGATTACCTGGGTTATGAAAATAAAATCGCGGCTTCGGCGGACGTGATCGAGAACGCGGCGGGCGTTATCCTGCCCGGTGTCGGCGCGTTTCCGGATGCGATGGCGGCTTTGGAGCACTCCGGTTTGACGGAGGCGGTGCTGAAGGCTGCAAAGGAAAAGCCGTTCCTCGGCATCTGCCTCGGTATGCAGATGCTGTTCGAGGAATCGGACGAGGTGCGTCCGTGCAGGGGTCTGGGTCTGCTGCCGGGACGCATTGAGCGCATTGAGACGAGTCTCAAGCTGCCGCAGATCGGCTGGAATGCGCTGGACATTCTGCGTCCGAATGCCATGACCGAGGGTCTGGAAAACGGCAGCTATGTGTATTTCGTGCACAGTTTCATGGCGCATCCGGCGGACGAAAACGACCTTGCCGCCGTGACGGATTATGGCGCGCGCGTGCCTGCCATGGTGGCGCGAGGGAACCTGTTCGGCTGCCAGTTTCACCCGGAAAAGAGCGGTGAAGTGGGACTTGCGATGCTTCGCAACTTTGCAAAACTGACGGAGGTGGGAAAATGAGAGTTATCCCCGCAATTGATTTGAAAGACGGTCAGTGCGTGCGCCTGCAGAAAGGCGACTACGGCACTGCACATAAAGTAGCAGAAAACCCGGTCGAGACCGCACAGCGGTTTCTCGATGCCGGTGCAGACCTTGTACACATGGTTGACCTTGACGCCGCGAAGGACGGCTCGCACGCGAACTACGGCGTGGTGGAGCAGGTCATCCGCGAGACCGGCGCGACCGTGGAGCTTGGCGGCGGCATTCGCTCCATGCAGGATGTGGAGACCGTGCTTGCACTGGGCGTTTCGCGCGTGATCATCGGCTCGGCGGCTGTCCGCGACCCGGAATTCGTAGCCGAGGCTGTAAAAAAGTACAGCGACAAGATCGTTGTCGGCATCGATGCCAAGAGCGAGACCGTCCGCACGGACGGCTGGCTGGGCGACAGCGGTGAGAACTACATCGCGTTCGCGGAGCGCATGGAGTCCATCGGTGTACGCCACATCATCTTCACCGACATTGACAAGGACGGCATGCTCGCCGGCCCGAACTTTGACCAGCTGGCGGCGCTGCGCGCCTCGGTCTCCTGCGAGATCATCGCGTCCGGCGGCGTGTCCACCCTCGAGGATATCACCGGCCTGAAAAAGCTCGGCATCGACGGTGCTATCGCAGGCAAGGCGGTGTATACCGGCACCCTTGATTTGGCAAAGGCCATCGAACAGGCCAAGTAACCGCTCTACGGTTACGATTGAACCTTCGATTTGAACGGAGTGAAAAACTTGTTAGCAAAACGCATCATCCCCTGTCTGGACGTAAAGGACGGGCGCGTGGTAAAGGGCGTGAACTTTGTCGGACTGCGCGACGCGGGCGACCCGGTCGAGCTGGCGAAGTTCTACTCGCAGGAGGGCGCGGACGAGATCGTGTTCCTCGATATCACCGCCACGAGCGACAACCGCGACACCATTGCCGACGTTGTCCGCCGCACCTGCCGCGAGGTATTCGTGCCGGTCACGGTCGGCGGCGGCATCCGCACCGTGGACGATTTCCGCGAGATTTTACGCGCCGGTGCAGATAAAATTTCCATCAACTCCTCGGCGGTCAAGAATCCCGATCTGGTGAACGCCGCTGCGGAGAAGTACGGCAGCCAGTGCGTTGTGGTTGCGATCGACGCGCGTGCGAACGCCGAAATGCCGTCCGGCTTTGAGGTCTACGTTGCAGGCGGCCGCACCCCGACCGGCAAGGACGCGGTCGCGTGGGCGAAAGAGGTCTACGAGCGCGGCGCGGGTGAGATCCTGCTGACCTCGATGGACAAGGACGGCACCAAGTCCGGCTTTGACCTGCCGCTCACCAAGGCGGTCGTGGAGGTGGTCGGCATTCCGGTCATCGCGTCCGGCGGCTGCGGCTCGCTCGAGCATTTCTCCGAGGTGTTCGAGAAAACCGGCTGCGATGCCGCACTGGCGGCCAGCCTGTTCCATTATCGGGAATTGACCGTGGGCGAAGTGAAGGAACATTTGCAGGAGCATAATATTCCTGTAAGAATTTGAGTAAACGCAAACCTAACGACTGTGGATATTGGCAAAAATGCTCCGTAGGGCGGGGTGGCCAGCCCCCCCCCGGGCAACC